>NZ_LGUG01000004.1:3460342-3760342 GCF_001274715.1 Aneurinibacillus migulanus
CGAGTTGCGCAATAACACGGGCATCTTTTGGATCGTTCTTCGTTGGTGAATTATCATCCAGCTCTTTTGACTTCTTTACATGCATCGGATTAACGACCACGACCGGAATCCCGCGGCTTCGCAAGAATGCTGCTAAAGTCATCCAGTAGTGTCCGGTTGGTTCCATTCCGACAAGAAGCTGTGTTTTTTCGTGTTCCCTCATTATGTTTTTCATCCAGTGACAGAACGCTTCGAATCCCTCACGCATACTTGGGAAAGAAAAAGCTTTCCCATACATGAGACCGCGATCGTTTTGTGCGCGTGCTACATGTTTGTATTTAGCGATATCTATGCCAATAATCAAGGTAGATTCTGTGATTTGAGAAATGCGTTGATTTTGTGTATAATTCATGGTGAGTACCTCCTCTGTTATTTCGAGGTCACGGCCGTGACACTCTGTATGTTAACAGGAGGTACTTTTTTTATCCACTCGCATTTTCATTCATTACAGGAATGCTCCTAATAAAACAAAAAGCCAATTCCAAATTGACATCCACTCTTCCCCTAGTAACTAGGAGCGGACGTAATCTTTCAAATAAATCCATTTCTCATAGGCACATGCCGCTTCCGTAAAAACGATCAAAGAATACAATAACAGGGGTAAACAGATAAACCTACTGACCGATGAAAGCAGGTGAATTCTGATGGCAAACTCATGTAGTGTTTCTACTCATTCTGCTTTTGTAGGCGTTTTTAGACCTTGTGATGGCACAGTTATCCCCGTCCTTCAAACAGTTACCGATCGTCCCGATCGCCTTCCCACTGTGACAGTACAAATCGTAAACTTAAGCTGTCCCGTGACATTGATCGTAGAACATCAAAATAGCACAATCCCCATTATGCGCACAATCGATCCAGATGTAAGCATTTCATTAACTGTCGATTTGGTACGAAACGTATCGGTTGAATGCAGTACCAGTCCAAACAACTCATGTTTTTTTAACGTACTTTTAAACATATCCAACTGCATTTGCTGCTGAATCACCTCTTCTGTGGAAGAAGTGATTCTGCATGCCAGTCACCAATCCATACCCCACTGACACTGTACTGTACTATACGTCATCCAAATAGCACAAGAACAAGGATGCACAGACAAATATATTGATAGAAGAAAGAAGGTGAATCGTATGAGAAAGATTTGTAAACCAGGTACGCCTGTCATATCATGTCCTCCTTCAACCATACAGAAACAATGCGATGTGTTTACTCATTTTCCTTTCATATCTATTAGCAGAGCTTGTGATGGTGCAGTCATTCCCATTTATAGGACATTTACAACAAGCCTCCCCACTGTGACAATCGATATCGAAAACTCTGGTACTTGTCCCATAACGGTGATTGTAGAACATCGAAACAGCCCTATTCCTATCATGGAAGTCATTCAACCTGATCTAGATTTTGCAATGACTGTCGAGTTTGTAACAAGCATATCGGTTCAATGCAGTACCAGTACTGAACCTGAAAATGAATGTAACTTTTCGGTAGGTTTAGACATATCCAACTGCATTTGCTGCTGAATCACCTCTTCTGTGGAAGAAGTGAATCTGCATATCAGCAACGAATTCATGTCCCACTGACACTGCACTGTACTACACGTCATCCCAAAAGCACAAGAACAAGGATACACAAATAAACGTGTGGACAGAAGAAAGCAGGTGAATCCTTATGGCAAATCAATGTGATATTTTTACTCACTCTGGTGGTGGATTTCTATTTGATGGAATATGTGATGGATCAATACTGACAATCTATGAGGCATTTACAGCAAACCTTCCCACTGTGACAATTGACATAAATAATCAATCAACTTGTCCCATAACGGTGATTGTAGCACGTCAAAGCAGTCCCACTCCCATTATGGAGGTTGTTCCAGCCGATACAGATTTTTCATTCACTGTCGATTTGGTACAAAACATATCGGTTCAATGCAGTACAGGTGGCGGCACATGTGAATTTTTCGTAGAGTTAGACATATCCAGCTGTATGTGCTGCTAAATCGGTTTCCTGATTCGCTCCCAAGGCTTTTTCTTTATGTACGGCCTTTCCTTGTTAAGGGGAGACAATAATTATAATGAGACCGATATAATTATTTTTTTGCTCTCTTCTCTACTCTAAAGAAGAGGTTTTTCCTTTAAAAAAGGGCTCTCGCCAAAAGCGCGAATTTTGTACGCTAAACGTTTCCTTAAATGGTCGTTTTTAAAACTTTGCTGTTATATCAGGGATTTGGGCTTAGCGTACAGTTTTCGAGTTTCGCTGTTGAGACCCCTTTCTCTTCGACATCGAATTAGACATAATCTTTCAAGTAAATCCATTTCTCATAGGTACATGCCGCTTCCGTAAAAGCGTTCAGAGAATACAATAACAGGGGTAACCGGACGCATATACTGATAGATGAAAGCAGGTGAATTCTGATGGCAAACTCATGTAGTGTTTCTACTCACTCTGCTTTTGTAGTGATTAGCAGACCTTGTGACGGCGCAGTTATTCCCATTTATCAACCACCTACCGAGCTCCTTCCCACTGTAACAATTGAGATAGAAAACATTGGGGATTGTCCCATAACGTTGGTTGTAGCACGCCAAAATAGCACAACTCCGATTAGAATAGTAGTTCAACCCGATACAGATTTTGTAGTAAATGTCGACCTTGTAACAAGCATATCGGTTCAATGCAATACCAGTACTGAACCTGAAAATGAATGTAACTTTTCGGTAGGTTTAGACATATCCAGCTGTATATGCTGTTGAATCACCTCTTCCCTAGAAGGGGTGATTCTGCATGTCAGTCACCAATCCATGCCTGACTGACACTGCACTATACGCCATCCAAATAGCACAAGAACAAGGATACACAGACAAACATATCGATAGAAGAAAGAAGGTGAATCCTTATGGCAAATCAATGTAATGTCTTTACCCACGATCATTCCGTGTTTATTAACAGACCTTGTGACGGCGCGGTCATTCCCATTTATAGGACATTTACAGCAAGCCCCCCCACTGTGACAATCAATATCGAAAACTCTGGTACTTGTCCCATAACGGTGATCGTAGAACGTGGAAACAACCTTATCCCTATCATGGAAGTCATTCAACCCGGTCTAGATTTTGTAATGACTGTCGAATTTGTAACAAGCATATCGGTTCAATGCAGTACAGGCGGCGGCACATGCGAATTTTTCGTAGAGTTAGACATATCCAGCTGTATGTGCTGCTAAATCAGTTTCCTGATTCAATCCCAAGTTTCTTTCTTTAATTTATATCTTCACTATACAAACAAAACGATACAAGCAAAGTCAATTGAACAGGTTTCTTTGAAAATTTCCTCTAGCACAAAGGGGACAAAAATATACGCCATATACAGCCAAAAAATCAGACATCTTCCCTCTACCTCCACCGTTTGATGTAGTTTGGATGTTGGATAGTACCAAACACTCTTATACGCATAGTCACGCATCCTCTTAAACATTATCAATTTTTAAACAACAGGAATAAGGAGTTGATGTTCAGTGAGTGAAGGAATCAAATCCCTTCTTCGGAAACGTCTACGGCAACAAAAGATGTTTACAATGATTGATCTCCTCGATAACAATGCCGGTAAACAAGAACTGCTGGAGCTACTCGAGAAAACAATAGTGGAGAAAAACCCTCGTACCCAAAAGATGATGTCCCATCCTCGTCTCCATAATAAAAACTCGGACATATCGGCGAATATGAACAAGAAAAAATTCTTCTATCGAGATGCAAAATATCGACCAATTTATATGTTAATCGAGGTATTGTATAAAGAGTCCAATCGCATCCCTCAAGAAGAGCAAGGATGGACATAAAGATTCGCAATAGCGAAAAATCCTGTGAAAACACAGACCTAACAGAAAGATTTTGGGTATAAAAAAGGGGCTCTTTCCCCTCTTCTTTGCCCTTTTTTTGTATCCAAAACATCTCTAAAACAAAAATATTGAAATTGATGTTTTTGAAACCATGCGAGAGATATAGTACGCTTCCTTCTCTTGTATGTACTGAATATCTTTTTTGATGTAAAAATAACCCAAATCCCGTATGCATAAGTCATTTGCTTCCACGGTTGATACACAGAGAGAACCGTAGGTGCGATCATGTTGCTTACCAGGCCCTGTATGAATATGAAGAAATTGTCCGCTTAGGAGATCGTATTCAAGTTGAATCTAAAATACGAATACGTTTGAAAGTAGAGGTATAGTGAGAGGGAAACGGACTCGGCACAGCTAACTTTTGGCTTAGAAGTTGGGTGTTGAGGCTTCTAAACAACTACATAAATGATGCCTATTCAACAAAGGAGGCGATTCTTCAATAAGGAATCGCCTCCTTTAGTTACCATGGTTAATTGGTACTTGCTTAATTTTCCGAGCTATCATAAAGCTCAAATGCACGTAATGTCTTTTTCATTTTCACTTGCTCTGTTTGCTCTGTTTGCTCTGTTTCTTTTTTTCGCTTGTTCATTTCCTTATGCTCGTTCACATGTTCGTCTCGTGAAATCCATGCTTTGAAAGCATCTTGCGATTCCCATTTTGATACATATACAAATTCGACCATATCCTTGTTTTCTCTGCGCCAGCATTCGAAGGAAAGGATTCCTTTAGCCTGTGCCAATTGTGCTTTATCTTTTTCACGCTTCTTCACAAGACGCTCCTCGTACGCTTTTTCAATTTCAAAAGTAGCTGTATTCACAAACATTTTAATCATCCTTTTATAGGCTTACTTTTAAGTCTTCCTTACTAAAACTTTATATCATGCTAAATACGAAGTTGATTAGAGTAAAGACCATAATAAAATCCGCGTTGATTCAGTAATTCATCATGATTACCTTGCTCAATCAATTCTCCATCTTTAATAACTAAAATACGATCGGCCTGCTCGATCGTCTTCAATCGGTGAGCGATGACAAAGCTCGTTTTTCCCTTTGTCAGATTACGAATTCCCTTTTGGATTTCAACCTCTGTTCGTGTATCAATATTAGAAGTTGCTTCATCCAGGATTAAAATATCGGCATCTGCCAGGATTGCTCTTGCAATAGAAAGCAGTTGCTTTTGCCCCTGACTTATATTCGCCCCGCCAGATGCAATCATTGTGTGATATTGATCTGGCAAATGCTTGATAAACCCGTGAGCTGATGCTGTTTTTGCCGCTTGTATGACTTCTTCATCCGTAGCATCCAGTCTACCGTAGCGGATATTTTCCATTACCGTTCCGGAGAATAAATAAGGATCCTGTAGGACAATTCCGATTCTTTTACGTAAATCTCCTATTTTATAATCCTTACTTTTCCTACCGTCTATGAGTATTTCACCTGAATTAATATCATAAAAGCGCATAAGTAAATTAATGATGGTTGTTTTACCAGATCCTGTAGGTCCAACTAAAGCAATCATCTCACCAGCTTTTGCTTCAAAATTAATATGTTGCAGGGCCTTTCTCCCGTTGTTATAGCTGAAATTTACATTGGTAAACTTGATATCCCCTCGAAACCTACTAACAGAAACAGCATCGTTTTTATCTTTTAAATCAGGCACTTCATCCATCATTTCAAAAACACGTTCTGCCCCTGCAAGAGCGGCTTGAATCGAATTAAGTAAGGTTGACATTTGATTGAGCGGTCTTGAAAATTGCCTTGAATATGTAACAAACGAAGCGATGATCCCAACCGTTATCAGTCCTTTTAACGCCATAATTGCTCCAACACCAATGACGAGCCCTAACCCTAAGTTACTGAGAAAGTTATTAGATGGTCCAAGCAACCCTGAGAATATGTCCGCGCGCATCGCAGATTGACGTAGTCGTTCATTGACAGTATGAAATTCAGTAAGTGTATCATGTTCTTTACCAAATAATGTAATGACTTCACCGCCGCTAATGGATTCTTCAATAAATCCATTTAGCTCCCCTAAATCCTTTTGTCGTTTCGAGAAATTTTCCCGACTTACCCGAACAATTTGTCTAGTTACAAAAAGCATCAATGGAATCGTAATAAAAGATACAATCGCTAATACCCAGTTCAACGAAAACATGGCGATGATGACACCTGTAACAGTTAAAATTGAAGAAATGATCTGGATGACACTTTGACTCAACGCTTGGTTCAGGTTATCAATATCATTCGTGAATCGACTCATTAAGTCTCCATGTTTATGCCGATCGAAAAAATTTAAGGAAAGCGTCTGAAGCTTTATGAACAAATCCTTACGAAGGGTACCAATTGTTTTAAGCGAAACATTGACCATCATATAGGCCTGCAGCCAAGTAAAAAGGGAAGCAGTTAAATAAATCCCAAGCAGCATTCCTGCCATTCTAATCGTACCAGGCACATCTTTCGGGATAATGTAATGGTCAATAATCACTCCAATATAATAAGGGCCTGATAAACTCAATAACGAGGAAAGGCTCACAAATAGTGTTGATAATAGCAAAGCAACCTTCTGCTTCTCCATATAGTTCCAAACACGGAGCAAGGTCCCTTTCAGATCCTTCGCTTTGGCTGCTGGACCGGATATTCGCCCTTTTGGCCCTCCTCCACCTGTTAATTGCTGCATTTTTGCAATACTATTGGTTTGGTTACTCAACAACTACCCCGCCTTTCTCTGCCTGTGTATGGTAAATCTCTTGATAGAGAGGGCAGTTTTCAAGCAACTCACGATGTGTTCCATTGCCAATAATCTTACCATTGTCCATGACAAAAATTTTATCTGCATGGATAATCGATGAAATTTTCGAGGCAATTACAAATGTTGTTGTGCCATCAAAATCAGATTCCAATGCTTGTAGAATCCTAGCTTCTGAATTAGCATCAACTGCAGATGTGGCATCATCCAAAATAAGAATTGGCGGCTTTCTAACAAAGGCTCTTGCAATCGATAACCGTTGCTTTTGACCACCTGACAGATTTGTCGCTCCTTGAGTGAGTGGATGATCAAATCGATCCTCAAACTTCTCAATGAACTCTGCAGCACATGCATGTTTAGACGCAATTGCCAACTCTTCATTCGTTGCTGAAGTTTTACCAAATTTAAGATTGTTTTCGATACTACCAGAAAACAAAATCGGTTTTTGGGCAATATAGCCAATCGATGAACGAAGAGATTCTAGCGTGATATTCTTTATATTGATGCCGTCTATGAGAATTTCACCATGATCAACATCGTATAATCTCGGCAATAGCTTCCCTAATGTGGTTTTCCCGCTTCCGGTTGGACCAATAATTCCAATTTTCTCTCCTTTAGAGACCGTAAATGAGATATGTTTGAGAACCTGTTCACCATTTTTGCTATACGAAAAAGAAACGTCCTTAAACTCTACGTATCCTTTAATAGTAGAAATCCGTTCTGAACCTACGATACCTTCCATTTCATTTTTTGTCTCTAACACTTGCTGAAGCCGATCAGCGGATGGAAATGCACGTATCAATTGCATAAGAACCATACTACTCGACATTAATGCCATTAAAATAATATTTAAATAGTTGATAAATGCGAGGATTACCCCAACTTCGATGGATCCTTCACCAACCCGTATGGCCCCGAGCAAAAGCGCCGTAACAATTCCAATATTAATTACAAACATTAAAATCGGCATGAGGATCGTAATCATTTGGTCGGCTGTTGTCATTGTTTTTGTTAACGAATCATTTACCTTCTTGAATAGGCCAATCTCATAATCCTTGCGCACAAACGCCTTCACAACTCGTATCCCTGCAATGCTTTCCTGCAGCTTTGTATTAAGCTGATCCATTCCTTCCTGCACTCGCTTAAACCATGCTCCTGCTTTTCTTGAAAGAAGAATAATGAAAAATAACAGGACCGGGATAAGAACAAAAAGAATCGGAAAAAGCTCGGGAGCCTGAAAAAAGACAATAATGATGCTTCCGATAAACAGAAGTGGCCCCCTCACAAACACACGAAGTGTCATCATTAACGCTGTTTGAACCAATGAAATATCGCTTGTAACGATCGTAATTAATTTTCCCGTGCCAAACGAGTCACGGTTTTCACTTGAGAAATGTTCTATCTTTTTAAAAACATCCTGCCTGATATCCGTTGCAAAATTCACGGACGCACGTGTACTGTAAATCGTACACCCAACCCCGCCGGCCAATCCGATGATCGCAACAGCAATCATAAGTATTCCCATTTGTACAACATATGTCATATCGTCATTTGCAATCCCGCTATCAATCATTTTTTGCATAATGAGGGGCTGCAAAAGATCCATCGTTACCTCCAACGCCATTAATAACGGAGCAAGTACAACAAAAAACGTATAAGGCTTTGTGTATATTAACAACTTTCTAACAGATTTCACTCATCATACTCCTACCTAGCATTTTGTTATTTCCCCCGCATGAATGGGCAACAAGCTCGCCATTTAAGACTTAAAGGAATCAAGAATAAGTGGGGATCACCCGATAAGTCCATTAACCATCAGTGGAGGATGAAGTCCCTCCTTCACTGATGGAAGTTTTCTTTATAACCAGCTTCTCTGACCAGTTAATCAGCTCATTCCTTCCATTTTTTATAATCGACACCAGCTCAAACGCAAGTGATGGATCTTGCAATACGCTTCTCATTGCATATTGAAACTCCAATTGAAATTTCGCCATCTCTTCCCGCAGCAGCTCCGCTTCCTTTGATTGTTTCCACATTAAACGGAGGCGCCACTCCTCCCAAAACACTTCGTCTTCATTGTGAACAATGTCTGATAGAAATTCCAGGCCATCATGATTTAACGTGTACACCTTTTTATCTGCTTGCTCATCAACTGAAATCAATCCTTTTTCAAACAAATCCTGTAAAGCAGGATAAATCGTTCCCGCACTTGGGGAATAAAAGCCTTCGCTTCGCTCTTCCAATAGCTTCATCACTTGATAGCCATGCCGTGGTTCTTCCTTAAGAAGCTGGAGGATAGCTAGTTGAATGAGACCTCTTCGCTTTGTGAATTTTGTTTTGATTTTTTCTCTAAGGTGTGGGGGTTTTTCGTAAAGATGACGTGCTTTTTTTAAACCTTTTTCCGTTATTGAAAACGTTCCCTCGTTATTTAGGATGATTTCCTCACTAAGTAAATAATCAATCACATGATTTAGATTTGGAATTTCATCGCTTAGGATATGTAGCAATTCCTGCTTATTCATGTCCTTACGGCTTATATGTGTAAGGATTGTAATAATGTCCTGTTTTTTTAAAGCTAACATAAGGCACCCCCAATATGGTTTATCTATTACGATAAATATTAATCGATATAAATGAGTATTACAATAGATATATCGATTATTTTTTTCGATATAAAAAAGAGTTAGTATATGACTAGATCCTCTTTTTAACATTTTCTCTTATTGATTCAATAATATTGTCCGATAAATTGTGGTAAAGCCCCTAATATGAATGAAAGCAGAATAGTAAAGGAAAGTTAAAGGGAATACTTTTCATCGTAGAGAATATGTACAGAATAGGAATTGAAATACGCACTTTCTGGTGAAGGGAGAAATCTCATGAATAAATTGGTAAATGACAATCTGTATGAAACGAGAAATAACCTAGTAAAGGAGATTACTTTATTAAGTAATGCTCAATTTAATAGTAAGCCTGATATGAATAAGTGGAGTATAGCACAAGTTTGCCATCACTTAGTTTTAGTGGAAAAGGCATCTATAAAGGCTATTACATGGGGATTAAAAGGGATTGACAGTGCTCAAAAAGAACGTAAAAAAGTTCACCTTATATTAGATAGAACGAAAAAGATCAACGCTCCAAAAATCGTTGAACCAGATGTAGAACCATTTGAAGTTCAGCAAATAATTGATTTGTTAAACGATTCGAGAAAAAAATTGATAACTTTTCTTAGTACTATAGAAGATAAATCCATATTGGCGGAAAAATCAGTGAAGCATCCTGCTTTCGGTGAATTACCACTTGATCAATGGATTGAACAGATATATTTACATGAACAGCGACACATAGAACAAATAAAAGAGATAAAATTACTTTTAGATGCGAGGCACTAAACTTATGGTTATAAACAGATTCTTGTTTAAGTAAAGGGTAATTAGCCTATCAAAAAAGAAATTTTAACTTTGTAAAATATTATACTTGAAGTAACGGGTGCAAGAGTTCAAGATTTAGCTACCATCGAAGTAGGTTTTCTTTGTAAGCGATCAGAGCAGGATAATTTAAATAAATGAATCAATTTCATATAAGAAAAAAAATGCTAAAACGGAAATTCAAAAAACTGAGATATCCCTTACCAACTATACACATCTGATTTGATACATCGACAAATTCTTGTGGTGAGAGGGAAGAAAAGAAGGAAGGGCGGAAAAGATACGTTTGCCTTTCTTCTGCTGGAGCGCAGGGCGCATCCAACCTCTTCTTTTTCTGAATCACCTCCTTCCAACCACGCTCCCCTGTTAAAATATCAAATGTAATTTATATAGTACAGCAGTAGATGTTACCATCCTCTGCTGCCTAGGCAAACGTTATCGTGCTTAACAAAGGGGTTCAGCCATCGCCATCAAAGGCTCAGAAAGTAACGTATACGGATGGAAACTATTCACACCCAAAAGGATCGCCTGCCGCCCCAATGCAGAAGGAAGATGGCAGGCGATAACCTTTTCGCAAGAATCCATTGGGTAAGTCATAGTGAACTTCCGTTAAAGTGAATCGTGAGCCAAAGCGATCTTCCCCCCACGTTCGCTAATTAATTGTAGCCACAGTTGCGTCTCACTTCATCCACTTTAAGACGTTTCAGCAAGGTACTCCTCCGATCGTATCAAACATAAAGACCAATTCCACTGTTGGCCGAACACCATCCAGGTCGTATGCAAGAATTTCATCTGCTCCCAAGCCGTGTGCGAATTCACTTCTTTCATAGCCTTAAAAACTCCACTGTCCAGCAAGTTATTTGAAGGTCTCCACGCAACTATCATTTTCAAAAGATTAGGAGACTATCTTTCCAAATGATAGCCATGAAATGGTTCATCGAATTATTTTGCTTTTATTCCTGTACCACATAATGGAATGACAATTCTTTCGTTCTGATTTTGCTCATACTCAGAAAGATACCTGGGAAAACCGGCATAGGTAGCAGCTTTCATTGGCTCTACATAAAATCCTTTTTTGGCAAGCTCTTCTCTTGCTTGCTCAATTTTTTCTTCAAGAGCTGTGATGATAATTCCATTTGTATCAGCAATAGCCTTTAATATTTGCCGGTGGCGAGCTGGAAAGCCAATTGCAATTCCTTCCGCTGCAGTGCCGCTATTTACAACCGGTTCCGCTTGGTCCTTTCCTTCTGCAAACGCTCGGACAAGCGGTGCGCAGCCTTCTGCTTGAATAGCCACAAAGTGCGCATGTTGGAAATTATCCCGCAGCGCAAGAGCTCCTTAAATCCGTAATAGGCACCTAATAATAATGTTCCGTTCCCTACAGGGACAATGATCGTATCAGGCACTTGTCCATTTAGTTCTTCTCAAATCTCAAAAGCATATGTTTTGGTTCCCTGATAAAAAAATGGATTATAAACATGGCTGGCGTAAAATACTTGGATTTTCTCGACGGCTTCCATCGCTGCTGCGGCAGTGTCTTCCCGGCTTCCAGGTATCGCGTGTACAGTGGCTCCATGTGCTTTAATTTGTTGCAATTTTTTAGGTGATGTATTTGCCGGCACATAAACATCACAAGTCATACCTGCTCGATTGGCGTATGCAGCAAATGCTGTTCCTGCATTTCCACTGCTGTCAGCAATAACACGTTTTACGCCAATTTCCTTTGCTTTTGCAATAAGTAGCGCCGCGCCTCTATCCTTAAAAGATAATGTAGGCATCATGTAATCCATTTTCAATAAAATATGAGAAGAATCTGAGTCTAACGGAACCATAGGCGTACAGCCTTCCCCTAACGTAATGTGTTCATAAACAGATGAGGAATCCCAAAAAGGAAGTGCCTCTTTATATCTCCACATCGTGGCAGGACGTTTTTTAATTTCCTCTATCGGGAAGTTGACTTCATATTCTTCTACATTAAGAAGCCCTCCACATGGACAGCGCCATAATAACGTTTTAGGGTCGTGTTTTTCTCCACAATCTGAGAAACCTGTTAAATGGAACAAGTTTCTTTTATTATAGCGTTTTGCAAGTATGTCTAGAAAAGGAAACTGTCTGGACAATGCATGTGTAGAAAACTTCTTTGGACATTTTAATTCAGAAGTAATGTACCTCCATCACTTTCAAAAAAAGAAGAGTTATTCAAGCGATAAAAACATATATTTATTTTTATAATACAAAATTTTTGACCCAGTTGGCGATGTCTTTAATAATCACCAAGGGGACATTGGACGGTTGGTAATAATCTGTTCCGGTCGATACACCGTCATATTCGGTCAATAGGTGAGTTACTTTAGGATACGTTTTATACGTTACATCCTGCCGGTTCTGTAAAGATCTTTTCCAATTTTCAAACTGAGCTATAGGCACCTGCCAGTCATTATCTCCTTGTAGGACGAGCATAGGACCTTTTTGATTTTTTGCTACTTCGGCTGGATTGTAGTTTCTTTGTTCAAAGAACCAGTATGCCTGTTGTGGAATAGGAAACTCTTTAGGCAGATTATCTATTGAATACTCTGGATCGTTCACGTATTTCGCAATGTTACTCCACATCACCATAGATTGCTCGGCCACATCCGTTGGTTTTCTCAGGCTTTTTAAACGTTTAAGCAATTCTTCGGACTGATTGACAATGGCATCTGGGAATTTTTCACTCGGTCCGGCCAGCACAATCGTACCCGCTATGTCATGATTTTTATCTTCGTTTATCATCATCGGTATGGTATATCCACCTTGACTATGTCCGGCTACGAAGATTTTCTTTGGATTAATTCCTTTCACGCCTTTTAAAAACTCTACAGCTCGTATCGCATCATCTACGGTCTCATTTTTAACCGTAAATTTTGGATTCAAGGCGACTTTAAGGTTATGCTCACGCGTAACTTTTTCGTAACGTAGCACGGCGATCTTCTCGTTTGCTAGCCCAACGGCCAAGTCTCGAAATGGCTTCACTGCACCTATTGTTGAATCGCGATCATGGGGCCCCGAGCCTTGTACCAGAACGACGACTGGAAAAGAACCTTCGCCGATTGGCATGGTCAATGTTCCAGGTAGTGCAAATTCTCCATCTCCAATCACAACTTCTTTTTCCTCATAATTAGTTGGATTATCGTATAATGGTTTATTAAACGTTACAGATGGGAGAATGGGTGGTATATAAAAATCGTCGATTAATCCATTTTTATCGAATCTGATAATGATTTCGACTGGCACTTGCGTTTTTTCAGCTGCATATTTTAATGTAACGTTCGTATGGACAGCATTCTTATCCACTTGGGATGATATTTGCTGCTTAAGATGCCCGAAATATTGCGGACCAAGCCAAATTTTTTTCAATAGTTCAGGAGGCAATTTTTGTTTTAACCCAGGTCCAAAATACGTAACAGCTTCGTCCATATTACCTTGGTTGAGTTCTTTTAGAAAAGAGCTAGCAACAGCAGCATAGTCATCCGCCGCAATAATCATCTTGTTTTGTTTGTTATCCCATCCTATATGGGAAGTAAGTGTTTGATTGATAAAACCAAGTGGAACATACATGTTGCCGTTGACGCTTTGAACGATTTGGCCTACATCAATTGTTGCCCCATCCAGCGTTGCCCTCTTTTCACCGATTTTTAAAATTAAAACGGTAGACCCCTTTGTCACTTTAGCGGCTCTCGCTTTCTCGTCCCATTCAATCAGTGCACCTAATGCCTCAGCTACCGTGCGAACCGGAACTAATTCCGATGCATTGACAGATGAACCTGTTACCTGTGACTTCGCTCCTGTACTAACTTCTGCATAAGCTGCTGCAGAAACAGCCGTAAGTGCTAGTGAGGTCGCCAGTGAGGCAGTTACCAGTTTTTGATATAGTTTCGATTGCTCCCTCCTCAATCTCCCCACTCCTTATTTTTTAGCGTTTATAATTAATACTTAGCTTGATAATAAAAGACCAGTGAAGCCCAGCTTCCCATTTGGACTAAAAGCAGTATTCCTAATGCGCTGGCAACTGAAATACCGACTTTGAGAATGACCAGAAAAAATAAAATATACATAGTTACTAATGTAACTTGCCAGGAAGTCGCCCGAGCTTTATCTCGAATAAGGTAATATCGTTCATCCAATCCGCGATTTTTGTGCGCTCTTTTTCGTTCAAAAAACCACCCCGACAAACCTAAAGCAGCGCCGCCGAATAAACCAATCAATGCTCCAATTGTTTCAGTCATAAGTTTTCATCTCCTTCGAATATGAACAAATCTTCAATCTGACATCCGAATGCCTGTGCTAGCTTATGGGCTAAGATAAGTGATGCATTGTACTTTCCATTTTCTAATGAAATAATTGTTTGCCTAGATACACCCACCTTTTCGGATAAATGCTCCTGTGTCCATCCTTGTTCTATTCTTTTATCACGTATGTTATTTTTCACATCTCACCTCAGTAAAGCAAACTTTACGTAAAGCATACTTTACAAAAACCGATAATGTCAAGTCGACTTTACGTTTTTTAGAGTAAACAGCTTTCATAAATTTGGGTATCCAATACTCTCGTCCCTAACATCCCATAAACAACTTGGCTATTATTTTGTTAATTCTAGCTTGATGGCGATGTAGCACTACCTCTTTTTCCAAATTACATTTCGCTTTGATTATAGCGAATCACGTGTTATTTCTTGTTTTCGTTGAATAGCTCATAAACACCATGAGTTGTAATATATCTTTACCAAATCATCTTTTGAACATCAACTAGCTAAGGTTTTCACAATATATATTCATTCAATTCAGTCAGTTTAATGTGCATTATACCTAGTTTTCAAATATCAGCATTGTTATGCTGTAGCCTTATCTTTTATCGACTCTAACGATTTTTTATCAGAACGAAGCGTTATGCCGACAATTGTAGATAAAGTCAATAAAGCAATCAAAAACCAGAAAGCAGCATTGTACGAACCATTGAACATACTAATTAAGAAACCAATTACTGTAGGAGATATCGTGGATCCAATCTGACCACCAAAATTAATTAAACCAGTCCCCGTTCCGATGAATTCCTCTGGTAAATTTTTAAGGGGTAGTACGAAAACAGTTGATTCTACAAGATTCATGGACATCTTGCACAATGTCATATATGTTACAGCAAGTACAACAGATGGAGTATTAAACATTAAATATAAAAATAATGCAGCTAAAGAGGCTCCAATAATGATTAAATACTTTTCACGCCCCACCATAAACTTATCAAGAATCCAACCACTCGCAATCGAGGTAACAAAACCCATAAGGGGCGCAATTGCTGTGGAAAGACCCGCGGAAATTAAATCCATATGCCGAACATTTACAAAATAAGAAGGCATCCAACTGTTGAGCCCCCAACCTGCAATGGTTATCCCAAAAAATATAATAACCAATTTTTGCATAGTTGGTATTTTTAGTAGTTGTTTGACTGATACTTTGTTTGCGGTTTGTTTCTTGCTATTTTCTCTCTCTTGTGTAGATGGTCGGACGTAAAGCCAAAATAGTATAGAAATCACAACTCCAATGAAGCCAAGAAAGATAAACATGCTTCTCCAGCCATAAGAAGTCACTACCGCAGCAACAACAAGTGCCCCCACAGCACTTCCAATAGAAGTAGATGATAACAAGAGTGTCTTGGCTCTAGCTCTTTCTGTCTTAGGAAAATGTTCTGCAATAGCCACTGAACTTGCAGGGGGAAAGCTACCTTCCCCGATTCCAAATAAAATACGAATCACGATTAACGAAATAAAGGACCATGCAATTCCCGTTAGAGCAGTAAATAAAGACCAAAGGATGATAGCCATAATTAATATTCTCTTTGATCCGAATTTGTCAGCCAACCAACCTCCAATTGGCTGCATGAATGCATAACCGATAAAGAAGCTACTTAGCACAAGCCCTACTTGTGTTGGACTTAGATTGAAATCTTTCGTAATGGGTATAATAGCAATGCTCATAGATACTCGATCCAAATAACCAACAAACCAGGCAAGACATAAGAGTCCAAGAATTAAATACTTATTTTTATTCTTCACACGTTCCATCCTTATTCACTTCCGTTTCTACGTAGGGTATTAAATTGATACATCTATACATGTTGTTAACTATCTTCTTTTGAAAACCTTTTCAAATCCTGATAACATCAACATTTGAATCGTAACAAGTGGGCATGGGAGTACCCACTCGTTACTTACCAACCTATCAAAATAGTAAGAGAATCTAATACCAACATGTCACAAATTCATTTTTTATTCTTTAGGAAGAGAATGTATAACACTTATACTCATATTGATTTGGTGGTCCAATTGCTATCCAAAGTTGTCCCTTGGTAGGTTGAGCAATCACAGATGCAAAAGTGATAATATCTGCTCCATTGTCCCCAGGAGATTGCTTCGCTTCATCTCCTGGCATCTGACATAAACAGTGCGGATAATTCTCGCGATCCCGTAGTATATCTTGCATAACATGTACATTTAGTTTTCCGTGATTTTCTTCTAACAAAGTATGCATACGATGGAGTCGAACCTGAGAATTCTCTAATTCTACTCCACTCAATCTTTCCTCATTTAGTAAGCTTTCCGCAGTATAGTGATTCGAATGAGCAAGCAGACCATTGACCGGCGTTACAAGTGCATCCCTGCTTGGTGTATTCTCTAGTACAGCAGATACACCATGTTTATCTAACATAATAAGATTTCTTGAAGAAGCTCTATGGAGATTTCGTATAGCTACAACAGCCTCGTTTACAGAGCCACACGTTAAAACCAATCGAGAAAACAGATAGCGAGGGAATCCTACTCTCCAATTATCACAAGTAAGGAAATTAGCAAATACCCCAAGTCCTGCATTATTAATCCCGATATATGAAATCTGACCCGCTGGAGTAAGCATAAGACATGCAGGGCCGTCATTAGGTACAAACTCTATAATCACACCAAGCTCTGAATAAAAAGCAGGCAGATCGGCATTTTGTCCGATCAGCGGTACCCCATCTGAAGTCGCTTCCTCCATAGCAGCAAAAGTGGTACATTCATTGACTGCTCGAAAATCACGATTTACCTCTGCTCTTATTTGGAGCAGGTAGGCTTCTCCCAGTGATATTCCTGCTCCTTCGGCTACTCCCTGAATCTCTTCATCAAGAAATGGGGTAAACTGTTTGACATAGGAACGATATTTTAAAGCTGCCTCCTCAATGACCTGAATGTGCGAAATATTCGCCTTGGATTGCAATCGTTCAAGCACATAGTCAAGATGCTTCTTAATCAGCTTTGAACATGCCTCCCCATATTGTTGACCGATTTGGCGATGTGTCCCACTAAAACGATAAAATGGAAACGTTTTTGTTGAGCGATTACCTGTTGTAGCTTTTTTCTGTTGCAACATGCTATTTTCTTTTCTCCTCTCCATTAACTTCATGAAAATCATCTTTCGTTTTGTGCTATTTCCTAATTTAAAAATGACCCTTTTTCCACCGATATGCTGAGCGTTATATCATGATTAGAAAATGGCACATGCAAAGGTACTTCTGAAAATGTGAGAATATAATCATTATTTGAATTGTATCACCAGACAATTATTTAAGTAAATTTAACGTTTTTTCAAAACTCATTTAAATTTTTTAAATGTTGTTCAACGTATGACGTAACGAGTAAAATCCAGAATGGGTCATCAACAAATATGAAATGATATACTATGTTATAAAGTGAATTTTTATGTAGCGTAAGCATCACACCCCTTTAAGGTGGGGTAAATATTCATGAATAAGGATGAGGCGTAGATGGATGAGAGAGATTGTTTACTATTGCAATATCTTTTTGAAGAGAAAAATATAACGAAAGCAGCAGAACATCTATATATTACACCAGCAGCATTGCTATATAGACTTAGACAAATAGAGAAAAAATTCGGAGTACATATTACTATAAAAAACGGAAATAAAATTACAATTACTCCAGAAGGTGAATATTTAATCCATCGTGCAAAACATTCTTTATGGGAATGGCGTAAAACAAAAGACTATTTGTTAAATATGGGAAATGAAGTTCAAGGTACGCTAAGAATTGGTGTTTCAAGGGTTATTGCCTATTATCAACTTCCAACCATCCTACTAAATTTTTTAAATATGTACCCTAAAGTAAATCCGAACGTTGACACAGGTTTAAGTGATGAGATATTTAAGTTATTACAAAATGAAAAAATACATCTCGGAATCGTCAGAGGCGATTACAAATGGTCAGGACCAAAATATTTATTAAAGAAGGAAAACATCTGTATCATTTCAAAAGACAAAATGAATATAAATGATTTACCTAAAATACCTAGAATTAACTACAAATTGTATTCTTCCTTAGACGAACAAATAAATCATTGGTGGAACGAGAAGTTTAATCGACCTCCTCTTATTACAATGCAGGTTGACAATTATGAGACTTGTAAAGAAATGGCAAGGAGAGGATTAGGATATGCCATTATTCCATCTATTTTTTTAAATCCAGACGATCGAATGTATACTATAGATTTAATGTTAGAAAGTGGACAATTAATAACGCTGAATACCTGGATATTCTATACAGAATCATCATTACAATTGGCTACCGTTCGTAAGTTTATAGACTATATCCATTCATTAGATTTAAATGAGAAGTTTTAACCCTCCCTCTATAGCCATCAAGTTAAGGTTCAAAAGCTTTCAGCTTTTGAACCTTTTATCCATTCCTTATCTACAATCATGATTTTTTTCCATGCCAAAGAAGCCCCCTTATTATCCTTTTTAAAATTCGCTATCAACCAACCGATCAGGAATCAACCTGGCAAAGCTTCCAGCATATCAAAGGGACTCTTCTTATTACATCTCTTTGATTTTTTACCATTTTTCCTTATGAGATCATACAGACCATCAAAAAAGGCCGTGATTTTTTTGTGCGTTTTAAACAAGTGAATATAAATATTGGCTAACACTTCTTTCACAAGATATACAGCTTCTTTTGCTACCTCTTTAACGGATGTGTTTGTGATATAAGCGTAAATTGGATGCGTTTGGCGATGTTTGGAGGTGTGTTTTATCTTTTTTCGTCGTTGGTTCCACTTTTCTTCTCTGCCTCTTTCTTGTTTTTCCGTTAAACGATAAAGAATGAGGCGTGGTTGCGAAGTTCTCTTTTGACTGATATATACATGATGTACTTCCACGGTTTCTCCAGGTGCCAAGTCTTTCATGAAATCCTCTGCACATTTCGGCTCTTCTGATCGCTCTTTGGTAAGGTATATTTTGACGTTATGCTTGACCCTGGAAATATAATAACCACCTTGTTCATGAATGGATTTTAGCCCATCTAATGAGAATCATGAAACAGTAAATCTCCTGGTTGTACAGCGATTTCGTTTAGATGTTCAGAAGAAAAAATCTGTTTAAACGTATGTAAAAAGGGTATCCAATCTATTTTTTGAGGAGATAATGTAGGTAATGACAAAGGAAAGACCATCCTTTCATTTTCAGATTCATACTGAATAAGGATGGTCATTTTTTTGCCTTTTTATGCCATGTTCTTAACTTGATGGCTATGGAGCCGACCTCATAAGTTAAGGCGTCGTTTTACAATTTAAAAAAAGGTGCTAATAAAGAGTAAAAAATGATAGTAGCAAATAAAATGGTTATATGGTTGAGAGAAAAAATAAACATCGCTTTCGCCCATTTTTCAGGAGTCATTTTTTTATAGCCGACAATACTTAAGGTCAGCCATACTACACTTAAAAGAAGTGCCACTAACAAAATACTGATACTTAAAGAAACAAAAAGAAAGCTTGCAGCAATTAAAGCGATTAAATATATGTTGGTTTGTATATAGGTTCGTTTAAAACCTTTGATTACTGGAAGCATTGGAACTTTTGCTGCCTTATACTCATCGTGCTTACGAATAGCGATCGCATAAAAGTGAGGCATTTGCCAGAGGATTGTAACCGCATAAAGCCCGAAAAATCCAGGATGCACCAAATCTGAAGTAATGGCTGCCCAACCTATAAGGGGCGGCATAGCTCCAGAGATACTTCCAATCTCAGTATTGTAAATCGTTCGACGTTTAAACCATATTGTGTATGGAAACACATAGAAAAATAAACCGAGAAAACCAAACAATGCAGCGAGGGGTGTTGCTATGACAAGGGCTGTGAGTCCAAGCAAAGCCATTGAGACACCAAGAAACAGCGTAGTCTTTGACTGAATTGCACCTGTTACAGTTGGTCGATTTTTTGTTCGAATCATAATGGAATCAATGTCGCGATCATACCAGTTATTAAAAGCACCTGCTGCACCAATCACAAGAGCCGATCCAATAGTGGTAAATATAATTTCCGGAAGTTTCTCCAGAGGACTAATGTGATTTGTATATAAGGCCAGTGTCAATCCTGCAAACATGGCGATCAAATTTGATTTAATAATACCTATCTTAAAAGTTTCTGCCAAGACTTTTGCCAAAGTCTGTTTCGGGATCGTTTTTTGAATACTTTTATCTATTTTTAGATTACTTTGCATTGCTCTCCCCTTTTCTTTTTCCTTATTTAATTTAAAATTCATCAAATATCTTTTAGCCTAACTTTTTTATTAACCTAATAATAGAAATACCATATAGAATTTATATACTAATCGGTATTTATATTATAGATGGTATATTAATACCATATGTTATAATTGTCAAGAAAGGGAGGAACGATAGTGGTCAGACGAAGATTAACTCAAGAGGAGCGTAAACAGGAAACACGACAAATGCTTCTGGAATCAGCTGCAGAAACCTTTGCTCAACTGGGTTTTCATGGAGCCTCTGTTGATAAAATTGCGGAGTTTGCTGGATTTAGCAAAGGAGCTGTTTATGCTCATTTTAAATCCAAAGAAGAGTTGTTTCTGGCTTTATTAAAACAACAGATTCAATCACATATAGACCTCATTAATGAAATGTGGGGCGAGTACCAGTCATTCGATCGTTTTATCGAAAATATGAATGATTATTTCTGTTTAGTTAGACAAAAAAGCCGTGCATGGAGCATACTTAGCATGGAATTTCTCTTATATGCAATGCGAAATGAATCAGTACACCAGAAATGGACTACTCTTATATTGGAATCAGTAGAAAAAATTTCTAAAATTATTGAGAAAATGATGCTGGAAACTGGTTATGAGTCTGCTCTATCTGCTGAGGAACTAGCCTGGACAATTCTATCATTAGAAAACGGCATGGCCATATTTTATTATATTACCGAAGACAATATCCCCCCTAATTTATATGGAAAAGCGCTGAAAAAAATGCTCTATCCCCACTGATATAAAGATTAGATTCAACTTTTGCTATTTGATATTTAATGTTTGTAAAAAAATTTGATTAAAACACATGTATATATAAATTACACTTGATAGTTTGACAGGGTAGCGTGGTTGGAAGGAGGCGGTTCAGAAAAAGAAGAGGCTGGATGCGCCTTGCGCTCCAGCAGAAGAAAGGTAAACGTGTCTTTTTCCAACCGCTCCCGCCCACCGCCCTTCCTTCTTTTCTTCCCTCTCACCACAAGAATTTGTCAATGTATCAAATCAGATGTATATAGAACCTCCAGTGAACTGTTTAACCTCAGTGTTAGTTGTAAACCAGATTTCAATCCAGTAAAATTCTTCTGGTAGCCTCATTGTTGTATAAACTCGTTACACGAAATGATATTTTGCCCCTGTGAGAATCTCCCCACTAAAGGGGGGATCAAGAGAAAAACTGTTCAGTCCGAACTCTTTACTCCTCCAAAGTGAATCCGTATATTTTATAAGGGGTTTTACACGGTTGACCAACAGCTAACTCAAATGTTCCTTGAGACATGTTCATAATAATGGAGAACACTGTACTGGAAATCAGTGGGCGACCAAGATCGGGAGCAAGTACTTCCCCATGCCTACAAATGCCGTCTGGACTCCCACCATGATCGCGAAAAATTCGCTTGAAAGCCTTCGCATCAATGCCCTTCCCGTAACTACCCAATTGTTTGCTAGCTCGTCCCTGACGTAGATGTGTATCGGGTGAAACTATTCTTGCCGTATCCTGAATCATTACCTTACGCGGCCCAATAAAATGATTAGCATGAACCAACCAGCCTTTGTTAGGGTAGAGGACATCATAATTGGTAGGCGTCGTTTCTACATTCAGGGCTTCCCCTTCCTTATGGGCGATCAGGTAATTGGCAGAGGTGCCTCTCGTTAGACGCGCTACCTGTCCAACCGCTTGCGGAAGTGTTTTGCTGTTTAAAATCCCACGGAGCACGACATGAATTGGTACACCGATTTCCCGCTCCGACGTTCCGAGGAAATTCAGGCAGACGCCAACACCTTCACTGTTCATACCGATTTTGCCTACAATTCCCGCTTCCGTTACCATCAAGATGGTCGGGCGCGGAGCTTGATTGATTTCTAGAACAATCATCCCTGGTTTGACCCGATTGTTCCAATCCCAGTTTTGGCCGAGCAGCATTTCTTTACTCTTTGTCATCTCAGGCACAGCTGCCATACTGGTACATCCGTCCGACGGTATATCGACTCCTGCTAGATTGGTAATAATCTCACTACGGGCATTGAGCACGATCAGATCGAGCAGATCTTGCTCTGCCCCCTCACTGATTCCCTTAATCTCTTCCAGAATCTCGACGTCATAGCGTTCGATCCAGGGGATGTATTGGACGGAATGTGCACGGGCCGCCTCCCATTTTACTTGTGCCATCTCTAAAAATAGAGCTTTGTACGTCTCGATATTATGAACGATCTGTTGTTTGGCCAGTTGGCCGAGTTGCTTCCCGCGTTCAAACGCGGAGCCACTCACACGAAAATGTGGAAATGATATCATGATAGCCTCCATCGTAATAAGATTATTCTAACAATTATAGGATGAGAAGTTTTGTTTTTTGGCAACGCTTCTGTGTGTAAGCAGGCTAATCAGCAAAGCAACCAGTAGATTCACGAAAAGGGCGATAAATCCATTATTAAAATCCTTCACCGCTTGTGGTAAATCGGGAAACAGCGTACCAATCGTCGTCTTAGTAAGCGTCAAATAGGTAACGGTTGTTACGCCGGCAAGAATTCCCAAAGCTGCCCCATATTTGTTGATCCGGTTGTTCGGTAGCAAACTGAATAATAGTGCTGGAAACAATTGAGTGATTAGACTAAACGACATCAGCAACAAGGCGTACAATGCATTGCCTCCATTGAGGACAAAGTAAAGTGAAATAAACGCAACTACTGGAACCGTCATTTTCGCCACCTTAGCTATGTGAGTCTCGCTATTTGATTTGGCTAAAGGTTGATAAATGTTTTTCGCAAATAATGTCCCCACGGTTAGCAAGACGACAGAGGTAGGTACGAGCGCGGTTAACAGCCCAACCCCGCCTCTTCCCCGTATAGCCGTTTTAGAAGGTCTTGAGCTTTTTCCTCTTTTGTGTTTCCTTCAAGATCGACTAAAGGTATTTTTTCGAAGAAAAAATATCGAACTTTACCTGTTTGATCAAAGGTTATGGCAAACTCTTTATCGTTTGTTTTTTCCTCCTCTACTTTTCCACTCTCATTAAACCCAAAGGAGTATTGGTTCAAATGTTCCCTCTCTTTTTATATTTAGCCTTACTATTATATTTAGACGATTTCATCATGGTAAATATTTAAATATAAACCAATATTTCATAAAAAAATACTCCCTTTTGAATGGACTCTTCGCTTATTTTCTGACACTATTGTTATAATACCCCTATGCGTGTCAATCTTTGGCCAAAACCATGTCATTTCTATGCCACTTTTTTCTACAAGGCAAAAAGCCGTTCCAGTTAGAACGACTTTTTTGTATCGTGAAAGTCCTACATCTTAAAAATATCTCGTGTAGAAACTTTAAACGAAGTAAACTCATTTTTATTATTAAAAAGGATAAAAACCGGTTCTTTTTCAGGGGATGTAGGCATAAACAAAATAGTTCCCCTCATTGAATCCTCATTGCCTTTGTAATTTGGGTTATCCTTTGAAATTTCATATACTTTCTTTATTTTGTATTCATTCGCTTCTTTTCCATATA
The DNA here is from genome assembly GCF_001274715.1 of Aneurinibacillus migulanus. Classification (GTDB taxonomy): domain Bacteria; phylum Bacillota; class Bacilli; order Aneurinibacillales; family Aneurinibacillaceae; genus Aneurinibacillus; species Aneurinibacillus migulanus. The sequence continues at coordinate 3,484,560 of NZ_LGUG01000004.1, forward strand.
ACCGTTTCAACAGGTCTTGGGCTTTCTTCTCTCTTGTGTTTCCTTCAAGATTGACTAAAGATAATTTTTCAAAGGTAAAATGTAGAATTTTACCTGTTTCATCAAACTCTATGATGAATTCTTTATCCTTTATCTTTCTTTCCTCTCTTTTTCCACTCTTATTAAAACCAAGCGTATATTTTTTTGGCTGTTCTTTTCCTTTTATGTTGGAGGAATACATTTTGGAATCATAAAGCTTAAGGTTCTTCGCTTCCGGTAAAAGGCTATAGACTTTATCCAAAGATGCTTGAACTGTTTTTGGTAATTTAGATTGAGGAATCTGGGATACTACCGTTTCATCTTTTTGTTGTTGATTTTGATTACTTTTTTGTTCAGCCGCGAAGACGGGCGTCGTAGCCAATAAACTGATCGCTAAAAATGCAGTTGCTATTTTTTTCATGGTCTTATTCCCTCTCTCATTTATATTATATTTAGCCTTACCATATAGTTAAATTAGTTTAATCAGCTCTGAATGGTTATCCTCCCACTCTAAAAAGGATGCTGCGCAGCTTTTCCCTTTTTGCTTACTCATTAGCTATAACGTATAATTCCAAAATATCTTTCTCGTTTTTCCAAAAAATTTTTATGAAATAATCATGTACATAGCCGTGAATTCACTTTCTCATTTGTATTTCAATCCATCAAGATACACAAATCACTTTTGATTCCTTTTGATTGCTCGTTTATTTTTCCTCTAGGCGTTTCATGCGTTATAGTTTCTTCTCATATCGTTCTTCAAAAACAGACAGCTCAGCCACCTTCTTTTCATTGCCAACCTATGTTGGTCTTTTTATTGTGAAAGTTGCCCCGCTATCTACAAGGTACAAAAACTCGATTTGATAGGCAATAAACAACGATGCTCAAACAGCGCTGATTCCTTGTATTTTTTCATTCGTAGTCCTCCATTTTGATGTTATATACATCTGATTTGATACATCGACAAATTCTTGTGGTGAAAGGGGAGAAAAGAAGGAAGGGCAGTGGGCGGGAGCAGTTGGAAAAAGATACGTTTGCCTTTTTTCTGCTGGGGCGCAGGGCGCATCCACCCTCTTCTTTCTCTCACTCTCCCACCTCCAACCACGCTACCCTGTCAAACTATCAAGTGTAATTTATATAGTAGCGTATAAGGAGCATATGTATCGATAATGATGGTCACCGAAAACAAGAGATTAAAATTTGTTCTTCCATTATAGAGAATAACTGTGGTATCCTTTTATAGACCGACCGTTCGGTTTATAGGTGGCAAGAAATTGAAAGATCGATTCTGCAAAAAACAAGGTTTATCTGATTACTTATTCGTAAGTGAAAAAGAAAGGGGTATTCTTATGAACACCAACAGGAAAACAAAACAAGATAATCTTGACAATTTATTTTCAACGTTAGCAGAGAAAAAGCAGTTTAACGGAACGATATTGGTTGCGGAAAAAGGAGAAATTATCTACAAGGAAGCGTTTGGATTCGCAGATTTTAAAACAGAGCGAAAGTTAACATCCCACTCCATCTTTGATTTAGCTTCTGTCTCTAAAGCTTTTACAGCAATGGGTGTAATCATTCTTCAAGAACAAGGAAAGCTTTCTTATGATGATCCGGTCAAGAACTACATACCTGAGCTACCATACCCTGGAATCACCATTCGCCATTTGCTACAGCATACATCCGGCCTTCCAGATTATATGTCTTTCTTTTTGAAGCAAGGGGATCGTTCGAAATTTGTTACAAACAAGGATGTACTAGACATGCTAAAGAAATACCAGCCTCCTGTTCGTTTTCAACCGAATGAACAGTGGGAGTATGGCAATACCGGTTATATTCTGCTTGCTTTGCTTACCGAAAGGGTATCAGGTATGAGTTATGCTGACTTCTTACAAACCGAGATTTTCCAGCCTCTAGGGATGCAGCACACCCGTGTATATAACCGCCGGTATTCGCGTGAAATAATTGAAGACTATGCTTATGGACATGTTTATTCTGCTGAATCGAATACGTATGAGCTTCCTGATCATGTGCCGAGTGTAGACTACGTTGTGTTTTTAGACGGAGTTCAAGGCGATGGTGCGATCAGCTCTAACGTAGACGACATGCTTCGCTGGGATCGTGCGTTATATACCGATAAGCTAGTGAAGAAAACCACACTGGAAGAAGCTTTCCGTCCGGTAAAGCTAAATAATCAGGAAACCTTTGATTATGGTTTTGGCTGGCTTCTTCCCAAGGATCAAACAGGAGGAAGAATTGTCAGTCATAGTGGGGGCTGGCCAGGCTACCATACATACTTCATCCGCTATATTGATGCGGATAAAACGATCATTTGTTTAAATAATATAGAACAAGACACTGCATTTGAACAAATGATTCTAGCTGAAGTTGACAATATTTTATTTGAACGACCCTATACAATTCCTGCCTCCCCTCCAGCGGAAGAAGCAGCGGTAGAAATCGATACAACCGTTTATTCTCAGTATACCGGAACGTATCAACTTTCTCCGGAAGCAGAAATCGAGGTTACACAAAAAGAGGCTCGTCTATTCTTTCAGCTTCCTGTGCTTTCGATGACTGAGCTGCTTCCTTTATCGGAAACCCGTTTTTTCCCCAGAGCTACCTTTGATCAGGTCGAGTTCATTCGTAACGCATCGGGCAAAGCAACTGACATGATTCTCTACAGTTCAGGACAAAGCAGCAAAGCGGTTCGCATTCAATAACGGGAAATTCTTCCCCATTAGAGGGAGATATGGGTTATTTACTATATAAAACCGGCTTATGGTTTATATTATAAAATTATACAAAAGAGAGAAGAGGTAAAAAATGAAAACAATTGGAATTATTCGGAATTTAGATATGCTTGGAAGAATCGTTTTGCCCAGCGAATTAAGGCATACGCTTGGAATCGTTGAAAAAGACGGTTTAGAGATTTTTGTAGACAAGGAGTGCATTGTTTTGCGCAAGTATAAACCAACCTGCATCTTCTGCAATTCTGTATCAGACGTCACTGAATATAAAGGAAAGAAAATTTGTGCTTCTTGCTTTGATGACATGTCGCCTAGATAAAGTAGACATAGTAAATGGTTAGGTAACAAGAGTCTAAAGACTTTTCTTGTATAAGGGGCGGAATTCAGCTTCTTTACTTTTCTCTTTATTTTCAATCGAATTTATTATACAAAGAGAGAAAAATTTTCTCAGGGACGACACGAAAAATAAATCAATGAATCGAAACAATAAAAGTCCCATATAAAGAACAGATCATACTGAATTACTCCACAAATCTTACTCAAAAAACATTTCTGGTTGAGACTTACATACAACCTAAACAAAAAAATACATTTTTTTGTAAACACCACTCAAATTCATTACTAATTACCCATGCATATAGTTGCGAATCAAATATATGCATGGGATTTGTTAGTAACTGTTCAGGTGTCGCCCGTAATAATTATATAGTAACATTTAGCCTTTATTTATTTTTGAATTGATGAAGGAGTTGGAAATGTATGTTATGTGGTCAGAAAATGAATACAAATAATGATATCCAATACAAACAATTAATCATGGACGATGTTAGAGAAGGATTGTTAGATTATTTTAATCGTTTTCAAGAAGTGAGAAAAGTATGGAGAGTCATTGAAAATAAGAGAGTACTGATTGAGCACCCTTTTACCGAAGAAATGGGTAAAAGGGAAAAGGATGCATTAATCATGGGTCATTTCGCTGAATGTATTCGAAAAGAAGGCTGTGTATTTGTAGCTCTTTATCAAAATAAAGTTATTGCTTTTGCAACACTACCGTATGCCTTTTTTGGAAGTCGTAATCAATATGTGAATATAGCAGAATTCTATACATCGTATGAGTTTAGAGGCTATGGAATAGGAAAAAACCTGTTTGCACAATGTGCAAAACAAGGAAAGGAATGGGGAGCAGAAAAATTATATATTTCCTCCCATTCAGCAGAAGAAACAGTGGCATTTTACAGGTCTGTAGGGTGTGTGGATGCAATAGAAATAAACCAGCAATTAGCTGAAAAAGAGCCATATGACATTCAGATGGAATACAGTCTGGAATAATTAAAACGTATTGGCAGAGATGTGCAGAGATAATATAGTTTTAGACAGATTAATAAAGTATTAGACTGGATAATAAAGTTGTAGACTGGCAGCTGCGTTAAGCTAACGGGCACGATAATTCAAAAAAACAGCGGCCAGTCAAAGACTTTATTTCATATTATCAGGTCAACCAGTGATTTCTGGTTGGCCTTTTTTTCAGGTCTTAGAAGGATACGTTTGCCTTTCTTCTGCCGAAGCGCAGGGCGCATCCAATCTCTTCTTTTTTCCGAATCTCCTCCTTCCAACCACACTCCTCTGTCAAAATATCAAGTGTAATTTATATAGCCTTGTTCTTTTTGGCAAACAACTACCATTGTATAGCAATCCTTACTGAGCATCTTTTCTCTCCACCCATCATAAATATGGAGAACTTTAAACCCGTTCATTAAAAGAACCCTTTCTAGCTCTTGAGGAAATGTATAACGCAGATCAATCTTCGTTTCTTTTTCCTCTATCATTTTCTCATTTTCATAAAACCGCCGAATTGTAACATAGCTTTGTACTTGTTTAATCATATCAAAGAACATTTTTGTATAAATATCGCATCTTCGATTTTGTGAATCCGTTATACTTTTCCAAAATACTTCCTCAGAAGGTTGCAACAGTTCTTCTATCGAAGGAAAACGTGTATTAAAAATAAAAACACCATCTTTAGTTAATACATTCCTCAAAGTTTGAAGAAATTTATTTTGATGTTGATTTGTTAAAAAATGTTGAAAAGCATGACCAACCATATAGGCTAATGGCACAGGGACATCTACCTGCATGTGCAAACAATCCTGATGAAGCCAGCATATAGACATTGTTTCTGGAGTTTTGCTTTTAGCCTGATTAAGCATTCCTTCATGAATATCTATTCCGATAAGATTATACCCTTGTTCTGCAAAGGGAATGGTTATCCTCCCTGTTCCACAAGCAAGGTCTACTATCGGTTTGTCTTTGATTCCCAATTTATCTGACCACATTCGTAAAAAAGCTAACTCCTCAATGCCGGTATTTTCAATATCGTATAATTCAGGATCATCGTATTCTTCAAGACTCCAAATGTACATTTCAATTCCCCCCTAATAGGTAAAATAATCTACTCAAAAGAAACTTCAATGCTTCTAATTTTTCCTGCAACTAAAAAGACCGCTCTCCCAGAACGGCCCCCCTTGGATGTGCATTGTTCTAGCCATTGGCGTTGTTCTTTCTCTGTTTGGATGCTGTTGATTAAACTTATACAGAAAATCCCCCGATTAAATAATTTTTATCCTTGCTCATCTTAAATTTCCTCCAATACATTTTTGACACCTATTTTTGTTGTGGATGATTTGAACCGGCAGCTCCAATAATCCCCAGCTCATATCCTTTAGCAACCGCCCCCACTCGCGATTTAACTCCCATTTTCTGAAGAATGGAGGTTAGATGGTATTCCACTGTCCGTTGGCTGATGCTGAGTTCTCTGGCAATCTCCTTATTGCTCATTTCTTGTGAAATCCTAACCAGCACCTCACGCTCCGTGGGCGTCAGCTTATCCTGCCCATAAGCCATGAACAGACGTTCGGGAACCAGCATATGACCTGCCAGGCTCTGCCTAATCGCATTAATAATTTGTACGTAAGAAGCCTGCTTGGACAAATAGGCGTTTACGCCAATCTCATAAGCCTTCAGATAAAATTCTTCATACGTATAACCAGACAGCATGATGATTTTAAGAGCAGACCCATACTCCTTCTTTAACAGAACAGCCAACTGAAAGCCGTCCATATGCGGCATGGAAATATCCATCACCAGCACATCCGGCTTATTCCGGCGTATTTGCTCTAGTAAAAGGCGTGGATCGGCAAACGTTCCCGTTACGCAAATATCTTCTTCCTGCTCTAGGCGATGTTTCAATGCATCTATCACAAGGGGATGATCATCAAGCAATACAACCTTGATTTTGGTTGCCATTATACGTTCCCTCCTCTTTCACATAAAGACGGAGACCGCAGCCGCAGGGTAATCCTTGTACCCTCTCCTGGTGAAGAATGAATCTCCATCTCTCCGCCAAGATAACCGATCTGACTGTTGACCGAGATAAGTCCAAGATGTGCGCCTTCCCGGGAGCCATCCTTCTGAAAAGCAACTACATCGAAGCCCCTGCCGTCATCGCTTACCGTGCAGCATATTCCCTCATCCTCTTTCCGCTTGACACTAACATCAAGCTGCTTGGCTTCGGCATGCTTTAGCACATTATGGACAAGCTCACGGATCATTCGGAAAAGATTGGACTTGAGCAAGGGATCCGGCGCTTCTCCCGGCCAATCATAATGAAGCGATACACGTAGTCCCCCCTTCTCCCCGACAGTCCGCAGCAACCAGCGTAGAGACTCCTCCAGCCCGGCTTTATCTACAATATGTGGATACAACTCATCACACAGCGCCCGGATATCCTGCTGCGATTCATAGAGACACTTCAGCCAGGACGCAATCTGCCTGTCATCCGCTCGTCCCTGATTCGCCATCTCCTCAAGATCTCTCGATAGGAAAATCAGATTCTGCAATAGTCGATCATGCAGATAATAGGAGAGCCGAACCCGCTCGGCTTGCTGAGCTTCCATTAACAGACGGTTCATCTGCCGAATGTCATCATTAACAGGATGATCATAAAACGCATTTTGCTCTTTTGTATGTTGAAATTCTTTCTGTAGTCTGGTCAACAGTCTGGCATTGGTCAATAGCCGGGCTGCCTCCCTGCCAATCTCGTCGATCAATCTCTTCTCTTCCATAGAGAACAGCGACAAATTGCCCTTGGGACCCATGCACAAATATCCTTTACAGGAAAATCCAGCGTAATCGGCAATGGAGGCAACATATTCGAAATCGAAGCCTCTTTCCCAGAAGCTGCGATCTATCCAGCGGGCGTCTTGCTCATTACCGATGATGTCTTTGTATCGGCCTGTGCCGTGTACAACCAGTCGAGTCCCGTCATGCCAGACCATACAAACTCCTTCCACATCTACGACACGGTGAAGCATGTCGCTTATCAGGCTGAGAATATCTTGGATATTCTGGGTCTCCGCAATCTGGATCGATAACTTCAACTTCTGCTGCTCTACCCACTCCCTGCGCCCTTCCGCATGTTGTCTTGATCGCCGAAGCCCTTTCTGGTACACAAAGGTCCCGACAGCAAAGCCGCCGAATAAGACTGCGGTCCAAACTGGACGTTCCATTCGATTGGCAAAAGCGATTAGAAGAAAGACGCCTCCATAATAAAGGATGTGAAACAGCAGCCGGGGAAGATAGATGTTCATATCCACCATGCTGCGCTTGTCCAGGATATACAGAAAAACGCCAGACAGCGGCACAAGACCAATAAGCACGTATTCGGGGGCCAGAATGTACCCATTCCAGAGTAAATCCGGGATCGCGTATAGGAACAGATAGGGCAGAAAGCTGAAGCATAGGCCGGCGCTCAGCCCTAGGGCATGATTTTTCTCCACCCGATCCAGCGCTCTCCAATATAGCCGGATCATAAGCAAAATAAACAGCAGCGTCATTATAAAAACGAGATGTACCGTTTCTCGAATCCAGTCGGGAATCTCATGCTGGCTTACTGCCCAAATGGTATAACAAGAAAACAGGATACAGGCCAGACGAAAGAAAAAGAGGGCCTTTGACCACAAAACAGGCACCGCACGCAGCACAAACGAAACGCAAAAAGAGAGCAGCAAATAAGGGAGCCAAACAGAGCAGAATGACAAAATCAAATCCGATACAAGCAATTCGGTAGAATATACAGTCAGAATGACCAGAGCCATTACGTAATTCAGCAGGCAAAATTGGCGAACCGCGGATGAAGCATGATTTTTATAGTAAGCTAGCAAGCCGATGATCTGTAACAGCGCTGCCGCCAGAATGGCGAATACACTTTGCAGCACATCGCTGCTTTCTGTTTTGATATCTATTTCATATACAGAACCATCGTCATGCATGAATACTGCCGTGCTGACTCTAACCAGAGACGCCTTCGACTTATCGCCCATTTTCTTGTCTACAGGTAAGCCGTCCACCGTCAGCACTCGGTCCCCCTGGCGCACATGCCCTTTCGCTGCCTTGCCGGAAGGGTCCACTTCGCTTACCTTCCATTCTTCACCTGTCCGTTGAAGCACGGCACCGATATAGGGATGACGAAGCGTCTCCAGTTGAATATATACGGCTAGCACAAGAAAAATGACAAGCATCGCGGTAATGAGCGGCGAAAGCTTTTGAGGTGTACCCATCAGTTATCCTCCCATATGATGTCAATGAGGGCGAATTACACCCCGACTAGATAAAGGGTAATCCCCCCCCATATCGTATTAACAAAAATGTGAATCAGGATTGCTCCATATATGTTTTTGCGTAGTTTGACCAGGATTTCGCAAGGAATGATAACCGCCAGCGGAATAAAAGCCCAGTTCATCGGCGCTTGCCACATATGATAAAACTGGAACAGAATGCTGAGGATCAACCAATCAAAGCGCAGCCTGCCTATCTTCTTCAGTAAATAACCACGGAAATAGACTTCTTCTCCGATAAAATTCCCGATTAATCCAATCAGCAGTAAAGGCCAGGGAAAATCATAGTAGCCTTGGATGAAAATATGCCACTCTCCCATATGAAGCGCCGGAATAGAGTTCAAGAATGAGGATAAAGACGGGAATACCCACTTCATGTAAGGCAGGGACAGGGCGGTGAACAACAGGGTAATTAACGGTAGGACCAGCAGCAGTCCTTTTAAATTCTCCCTTCTGAAACCTAGATAACATAGAGACTCCTTCCAAGTCAACTTATCTGCAAATCTTAGCATGAACAACGGAAAAAGAAAATGCCAGCCGCTGGCCATGACCGCCAGGACAAGAAACTGCACATAATGACTGGATAATCCCGTAACAGCCATAAGTAGGGGCCGCAGCGGATAAATCAGCAAATAAGCCAACACTCCCGGAAAGACCGCAAAGGACAGGTAGAATAAAATTTGCTTGCCGCTCTTCGCTTCATGCTTGCGAAGAAAGCTATCATATTCGGGATCAGATTGTACAAAAAAAGTGGCAAGCTTTCGGGTCCATTGATACGTCATAACAATTACGCTCCTTTAATCGGTTAGTTACAGAAGGAGCGTAACACAGAGATTGGATTCAGGTATCCGTATCCGTTACCAGATCGGTGGGCCTATCGCGCATATTTTTTGCGCGATCCCGCAAAATCTTTTATAACTAAGCACCAGGAAAATTTGGGGATGATCTTAGTGATAAAGATCCCGGAGATGTTTTTTATAATTTTTCGAAATAAACGTAAATTTAACTCATAAAATTATTGACTGTTGTTATTATTTTATGTTATTATTTTTATTTTTGATAAAAAATCAATAATATGATATCCTTAAATAGAATACGTACCGGAGGTGAGCTATTTGTTTGAAATTGGTGATAAAGTTGTTTATCCCATGCATGGCGCAGGTGTAATCGAAGCTATTGAAGAAAAAGAGATATTAGGAAAAAAACAGCGGTATTACATTATAGAAATGCCTATCGGCAATATGCAAGTAATGGTTCCTATGGATAAAGCATCAAATCTAGGCATCCGTCCGGCTGTCGATATGTCTACGTTAGAAAATGCACTGCGTATTTTTCAGCACGAAGAATGGGATCGTTCACTTCCTTGGAGCCAGAGATATCGCATAAACATGGATAAAATGAAAACTGGTAATCTCCAAGAAGGTATGGAAGTCATCCGCGATTTACTGCATAGAAACAAAGAAAAAATCCTTAACACTAGCGAAAAGAAACTGCTGGATGATGCACGGAAATTTGTCATTAGCGAGTTGGCATTAGTGAAAGGATGCACTAAAAATCAAGCCATTGATTTATTGGACCAAGAGACCCATAAGGCAGAAATGATAGACTAAAGATTTCTTTAGCGTTGAGTTATCGGAAATTCATACTATATATTTTCATAATATTACTCTCATTTTAATCTAAAAAGCACCTGCTCATTTGCAGGTGCTAATACATTTCTCTTTTTCCCTATCCCGTTTTTCTTCTGGAATACTTTACACATTCAATCATAAGAAACCCGAAACGATGTTCCCCTTATACATTACAGCCTGACGCTCTGCTCGTCTGGCAACCGCTTCCGCCGAGCAACTCGCTTTAACAAATACAACACTGGCTTCATCGCCAACTACCGGCCATATGCGTTTTCCTTCCATATCAAGTGGTGTTTTTCCACCAGTAATGAATGAAAGACTGCGCGCTAATGACTGCTCATCGATCCATGAGAAACGCTCGGCCATTATGCTTGCCTTGTAAAGTACATCCCCTGTGCCAAATGGATCCCAATGATCGGTAATACTATCATTAACCAGTGAAACGGTTACACCTTTCTCATGCAATAAAGGGATGGGTGGCGTAGGAATATCAATGGGAACCGTAGAGGCGATAGCGATGCCCGCTTGCGCCAATACTTCTGCCGTATCTTCCGCTGTCTTTACAGGCACACCTCCCAAACCAAAAGCGTGACCGATAGATACCCTTCCCTGCCACCCAGCCTCTTCCGTAAGAGTCGCTAACCGCTTCATCGTAAAGGTTCCCAGATGACCAGGATCGTGTAAATGCAGGTCAATATCTGCATTCGCTTCCACCGCTAGTTCTATCATCGTATGTAAGGAAGCCTCTATATTTTCGTCTACTGTTGCCGGATCTACACCACCGACAAGCGTAGCACCGTTGCACAGCGCTTCTCTTACTAAATCGACCGACTTACTACGCAGCAATCCATGCTGTGGAAACGCAACGATTTCATACGAAAGCTTTCCACGATAAGACTCCAGCGCTTGTAAGACAGCTTCCAAATTTTCAAGTCCGATAATCGGGTCTACATTGCATTGTGCACGTATATGGGTAATCCCGTTTCGCAAAAGAAGAGCCAGGATTTTTTCTGCTCTTTCCCTTGTAACAGGGAGCAGACGCGGCAGCAGCTCCTTCTCTTCTTCCATACGACTAAAAACATCAACAAATGGGGTACATGCTTTCCATGGGCCTCCATAATACGTTTTATCCAGATGGATGTGCATGTCTCTAAAAGAAGGAAGCATAAGCAAGCCATTCATATCCCATTGCTGCATCTCATCAGGCAACGGTTCATCGGCGGAAATAATGTCTTTGATTTTGCCGTCCGTAATCAGAACATGACATACTTCTGTTACCGTTTTCGCGATCATATCCCCTTGATAGTGAAAGCCACTTTCAAGCAGAACGTTAGTTAACCAATATGATTCTGTCATGTATTTTTCACCCTTTTCTGATATAAAACTTAATGCATCTCTAATTCTGGTGGCAGCTTTCTAAAGAAGTTTGTGCTCAGTGCCAGGTATATTAAACCAATCGCTAACCAAATTAAGCCCGTAGTGATACATTTACAAATATAAAACCAAACAGTGCACCAAAGTTCACCAGAGAAACAACTGTTGTCAAATCCAAAAACAGTACGCTTAAGCTAATGCATCCAATAAATAAGATGCTATTAGTCGGAGTGGCCGTCTTGGGATGAATATACCCGAAGAATTTCTTTCGTAGTACTCCATCGCGCCCCCCTATCTATGCGTATAACTTAATGATTGGGTACTAACTAACCCTATGAAGCTCTTTTATATAAGTTACAGTTAATATTTTGACAGGGTAGCGTGGTTGGAAGTAGGAGAGATGGAGAAAGAAGAGGGTGGATACGCCCTGCGCCCCGGCAGAAAAAAGGCGGACATGTCTTTTTCCGACCGCTCCCGCCCACCGCCCTTCCTTCTTTTCTTCCCTCTCACCACAAGAATTTGTCGATGTATCAAATCAGATGTATATAGCATCCCGTGATNAAATCAGATGAGCATCCCGTGATAGTGCTGCTGAACATCTTCAATATGTGCCCGCATCAGTCTGGAACATTTATCTGCTTCCCCTTTTTTAATCGCGTTTAAAATTTGACGATGATAGTAAAGTGCATATTTCGATGCGAACCCTTTTGAAAAATTCAGAAATATAATTATATACTTGAATAATTACTTCATTATTTGTCGAGCGTGCCAGTGTCTCATGAAATACGAGATCAGGCACAATGATAGATGATTCCATTTTGATACACACCTTCATGTCGACAAGCGAGCGTTCGAGAATTTGTATATCGTGAGACTGCATTCTTTTTGCAGCTAAATGAGCGATTTCAATCTCAATAGCTTTGCGAAATTCCAATAAATCCAATGAATTGCTAATATCCATGGACATCATTAAAGACCTGGAAATGCTAGTATCATCTATAAAAGGATTCTTTTTCACGAAAGCTCCTTTACCTATTTTTTTCTCTATACCCCCTTTTCGGAAAGTGTTTGCAAAGCTTCTCTTACTGAAGACCTTCCTACCTCCAATAATTTGGCTAATTCTCGTTCAGAAGGAAGCGGGGCACCAAGCTGAAGATTCTTCTTTTGAATAAAATCACATAAAAACTTTTGTACGGTTTCGCTTACAATTATTTTGAAATACGCTTTGTGTTCATCTCTCCCCCTCCATTCTGCTACCTTCCACACTCCTCTATCAAAATATCAAGTGTAATTTATATAGCGTATTCATCCTCTGAGTACATGTTAGATGAGCCTATGTGCTCCTCGATAATTTCAAGACAATTCCGCACAGCTGGAGATATCCATTTATCTTTATGGTGGGCGATGAATGTAAATAAGGGGGTATCTGGTGACATCTTGATAGCAGACAGCATCCCGTTCTCAATCTCATGCTTAACAGCGATGTAAGGAAGAAGGGATATACCCAACCCACAAATGACGGACTGTTTAATTGCCTCGATGCTCCAGAATTCAATATGGTTTTCGATTTTTATGTTATTCATTCGTACTATCTTTTCGAATGCGTTACGATAGCTACAGCCTTGCTCTGTAAACAAAAAAACAGTGTCGTGGAATGGAATTGCGTCGAATGCAGTCGGGTAATGAGTAGGCGTAATTAACACCATCGGCTCCTCTGTTATACGCTTTACGTTAATATCCGTTTCAGCGTGCTCCGTATCTAAAACAAACGCAATATCAATTTCTTCGCTTATGATTTGTTCTTTCAGATTTCCAGCTGGTAAATGCTTAAGCTGGACATCCACTTTTGGAAACGTATCTTTGAACACCTTCATAATAGGCGGCAGTCGGTATGTTAATAACACTTCTGGAGCGGAGATCACCACCCGTCCGCTTATTTCCCCATTGATAGACGGTACGTCTTTGATTTGTTTATACAAGCTGAGCATCTGTGTGGCGTATGGCATCAGATGTTTTCCGGTATCTGTTAAAAAAACTTTTTTCCCCATTCTGTTAAACAACGGTTCCTTCAATTCATCTTCAATTGCTTTAATGTGCAATGTAACAGTGGATTGAGAATAACCAAGATGCTCGGCAGCCCGGGTAAATCCCCCTACCTCCACGATCGTTTTAAATGTCTTCAAATGGCGGATTTCCAATCGTCTCACCTTTTCTCCTATCATTATTAAAACTAATGATTTTGTTCTAACATTTCAATTTTATCAATCATATTATACTCTCTATAATTAAGTGTAGCATATGTCACATGGGAGATGATAAATAGATGTATGAATGGTTTGGTTTTTTATTCGCTATCATCTGGGCTTCAGGAGCAATCGCTACAAAAATCGGCCTTCTTTCTTCCTCACCGCTACTGTTTGCCACCATTCGTTTATTTTTGGCAGGAGGTCTACTGTTCTTATTCACATATGTCATCCGCTCGTATCCGTGGCCAAAACGCGACGACTGGAAAGCACTGGTCATACTTGGCGTACTAAATACAACACTCTACGTAGGATGCTCATTTCTGGCGCTGTACTATGTTTCCGCCAGCCTCTTTAATCTATTTATTACGGTAAATCCTTTCGTTGTCGCGATTTTCTCGACAATCTTTCTTAAACGGAGGATAAAAAAGAACGAGATTATTGGTATGACAGTTGCCGCTACGGGACTATTTATTGCTATGGCCCCGTCCTTTAAGACGATAGACGGCACTTTATTCGGAATCACCGTACTCGGGATCGGTATGATTTCTATGGCGCTTGGAAGTGTTTATTTTCAGTATGAGAAAGTAGCCTTGCCTCATCTTGTTATTAATACATGGCAAGTTATCATAGGGAGCGTATTCTCACTTCCACTCCTGTTTCTTTTTGAGCAAACATATATGCTTGTTTTTGATGCTTATTTTATCATCAGCCTTTTATGGCAGGTGATTGTCGTCTCAATCCTTGGCATGATTTTATGGTTTTATTTATTACAGTGGGATGCGGTAAAAGCCAATCATTTTTTGTTCCTGACCCCTATTATCGGATACTTTCTCGCCTTCTTCTTTCTTAATGAAAAAATAACGTTTTACCATCTGCTCGGCGCTTTTCTAGTCATAGGCGGACTCCTACTATCTAAACACAAGGGGACTTTGACTATATCTTACATTGCCAAACGCTCGTTGGATTGAGCGTTTTTTTCTTCCTTATATGATTAAATGAACATATAATAACTATCAATGAATACAATTGTATTTTTTATTTTAGAGAAAGGAACAAAGAATATGAATAATACCTGGAATAAAATTATTTATAAACTGTGGGCTCCTGTTTATGATTTGGTTTTTAACTCTACTCTTTTTTTACAGGCACGCAAAACTGTGTTCAAGAATGCTCCAATCCCACCAGGAAGCCGCATCCTTTTCGTGGGGGTAGGAACAGGCGCCGATTTACAGCTACTTACACAAGAAGATAGTACAGTAACTGCAATTGACATCTCTCCCGATATGCTTCAGCAGGCAAAAAAGAAATACGGCGATTCACAGCTAATCACTTTTATGGAAATGGATGCGCAGCATATGAACTTTTCTGATGAATCCTTTGATATCGTTATTGCTAATCTTGTTGTTTCTGTCGTACCCGACCCAATGCTTTGCATGAAAGAAATCATCCGTGTTACACGGAAAGAAGGACATATTCTTATTTTTGACAAGTTTGGCCCTGATGATAAAAAATTATCCATCAGAAAAAAAATAATCCGCCCCTTTGTTTCGATTTTAGGAACGGATATTGGACGAAGCTTCGCGGAAATGGTAGCACCTCACCTGGAGACGGTTAAACAACAGGAGAACGCTCCAGTATTATTTAATGGCATGTACCGGAAAATCCTTTTGCAAAAGGTAAAGTAGCTGTCTAACACTTGCAAAGTTCGTCATTATTTCAACTGATTTCTTAATTGATTACGCTTCATAACTAGCATCTAAAACGTTTCTTCTATCTCATCTAAAGGATGCTCACTAAGCTTGCCGATTGCTTCTGTTAGCTTCGTTTCCACTCTTAACGTCTATTATCATACAAAAGCCTCCTTATCCATTTATCCGGACAGGAGGCAGCATAATAGCAAAAAGATACTCTATCCCCGGCACTGCCGGGATAAACGTCTCCTTGCGCCTATAAAAGTGTATACGAATCCTATGCAGAAAAAATTTCATTCTGATATTGAATGATAGTGTGCAGCTCACTCTTTCATATTTCTTATGTTCCAGGTTCCTTGACGATAGCTGGTAGTCGATATAATGGCAAAATGAAGAGCAAACCGAAGATAAACAGAAGACCTGCTGCTTCATACATCGTAACAAGAGAGAATGAGTTTTTGAGCGAACCTGCCATGCTCATCGTAACCACCATCGCTCCGGTAAACAATGGACTGAGAATGCCATTGACCCGACCTATATACTGCTCTTCCGTATTCTGCAAAATCATTGTATTAATGCCGATTTGAATGCACGGCAACACTAAGCCGCCGAAAAGCTGTGCAGTTAATGTTATCCATGGAGTTGTTGACATGCCGGACACAACCATGACAATGGCATCGACAAACATGCCGAACGCCAGCATTTTTTGCGGAGCAACCGATTTAGCGAAAGCCATAGCCAATCCGCCGCCCACAATCATACCGATCCCATTGGCAGCCATTAGCCATTGCAAATATTCTTTCTCTAGTCCGAGTCGTTCCGTAACAAGAAAAACACCGAGCGGTTGAATAAGACCGATCGCCAAACCAGCTGCAAGGAAACAGACCCCTAGCAATGTCAGCACTTTCTTGGACAATACATAGCGAATCCCATCGGCCATCTCTTGAAGAAGCGTAGACTGCATCGTCTTTTCTTCGTTTATGTCGCGATCAGGTGGTAGAAATAACAAAGCAGCAGCGGACATAAGGAATGCAAGCCCTGTAATCGCAATCGCAACTTGAATACCAAAGACTTGATAAACGAACGTTCCAAGAACCGGGCCTAATACCATAAATACGGCAAAGATGGTTTGATAAATCGACATACCAGCCTGTATCTGCTCAGCCGGCACATGCATTTTAAACAGCTTCAACCCGGATGGTTGAGAGAATTGGGACAAAATTGCCGAGAATAAGGTGGCGAAAAAGACCGCCTTCCACGATCCAAAGATGAGTGTAAGCAAAACGGCGAATACGGATGCAGAGCTTAATATATCACACCAAATCATCGTTCGCTTGGGTCGCCAGCGATCGGCGAAGGTTCCCCCGATAAACGAGAAAATAAAAATCGGAGCAAACTCAGCAACCGAAACCATGGAGACCGCAAATGCGTCTCCGTTGGTCATTTCTACTACATATAGCAGCACGGAAAAATTACGTACCCAAATGCCGATTTGAAGAAAAAGACCGGCCAGTAAAATTGCCTGCACGAAGCGGTTGCGGAACAGGCTAGATATGGATGTTGAAGACAATACGGTTTCCTACTTTCTATATTATTTTATATTGGTGCACTTTTACTGGGTATAACTTTTGAAAATGAGCACAAAAAACCCCCTATCCACTTCGCTGGACAGAAGGTAGCACAATAGCAAAAAGACATCATACGCGTGGGTATGATTTCGAAAACCTTTTTACATGTATAAAAGTGCATACTAATCCTATCCAGAAGAAGATTTCGTTTGTATAACGAATGTTTTCTTAGAAATAGGATTAGATAATCATCGTGTAAAGGTCACCCTTCCATGTTAATGTTGATTTAATACTACTTGATTGTCGAAACAAAAGCAAGAGTTTTCTCTATTTTTTCCCATGTGTTCTGTTATTTTATTACATACTGCTTCACAACAAAAAGCCTCCCCACTATAAGGGACAGGCTTATCGACATATCTTCTGTAATGTATGCCAAAGTACGGTTTAATCATGACAGGCATGGTGAATGGCCTGTTCTAGCAGGTCCATGACATGCTCATCATCATGCGAGTAATAAAGAGTAGTCCCCGCCCGTCGGAATTTTACCAGCCGCAGATTCTTCAAAAAACGCAACTGATGGGACACGGTAGACTGCAATAACCCTAACGCTTCAGCGATTTCACTAACGGCGCATTCTTTTTGTGAAAGAAGGTGCAAAATCCGAATTCTAGTAGGGTCAGATAATGCTTTAAACGTCTGAGAAACGACAAATAACGTCTCTTCATCAAGATGTTCGCATGGCACATTATTTTTGTTTTCCGTATTTTCCATACAAGCCACCTCAGTTAATTATATGTACATATATTCAAGTAAATAGTAGAGTACTCCACGTCCAATGTCAAATAGGTTTACCCGTCCTATACGGGGGCAGGGCAGAACCGCATGCAGATAATGTCACCCGTATGCGGTTCTTTCATAATAGATCTAAACTTATCCCATATGGTGTTTATGCATCCACAATACACCTGACTTGATGACATTCGGGACCTTACCCAACAGCACGTTATCGCCCACAAGGCCAAACCCGGTTTTTTTGCCAAGATAACCGAGCACTCCCTTAAGCTTAATCGGCTCCGCCTTGTACTCGCTTCCCTTCCATACAGAGATAAAATAATCACCAAGCTGCTTTCCCTGTATATGGGCCAGCTGTGCACTGGGCGCAAATTCAGAGCTCGCACAGTCTCCCACGACAAAAATATCGTTATAATACGGCAATTCATAGTTCTCTTTTACCGCAATCCGATTCATCCGGTCGGCATTACTGTAGGCAAGCAGCGGATTGGAAATCGGATTTGGCATAATACCCGCTGTCCACACACATATATCGTACAAGACTGTTTTCCGCTCCAGCCCGTAATAGACCGCCTGATTATCTATCATCGTCACGCTAACATTGGTAAGTACCTCTATCATATGGTCGTCTAGGTACTGTCGTACATATTTTCGGATGCGGTCGGGCAGTGTCGCAAGTACTTCTTCCGATCGTTCGAGTAGGGTAATTCTCAGTTCTGGATGCTGTTCGCGCAAATCACTGGCAAATTCAACCCCGGATAAACCACCACCTATAATAACGACATGACTATCTGACGGTAGTTCATCGATCTTCTTACGTGTCTTCATCGCCTTAGCAAATGATTGGATGCTTTGGGCATACTCCGCCGCCCACGGCACGTTAAAGTAATTGTCAACGCAACCTAACGCAACGATAAGCTGATCAAATGGCACTTCCCTTTCCTTGCATATAACTTTATGAAAAGAAATCTGAATTTCTTTAATCTCATCTTGAATGTATTCGACCTGGCTGTGTATGGGAAAAGCCGCTTTTACTTTACTTTCATTCAGCGACCCGCTGGCCAGCGCATAATATTCCGGTTTAATCGTATGATGTCGGAGACGATCGATAACCGAGATTCGGACATCGGACGGAATGTGTGGCAACACCGTGTTCAAAAACGATATCCCCCCGTATCCGGCTCCCAACAGAACAATGTTTTTGCTCATGACACCTGCTTTCCCCCTTTTTCTGCCTGTGTCGATTATACTAACACTTTACCCCTTTTATCATACCTTCTCTATAATCGCTTCACAACCGAAAACAAGTGACGAAACAAGAAAAACTCGCAGACGCCTTCGCTCGTTCTTTTTCGAATGATACGATTGAAGAAACGCTATGTCGCTTCTTATCCATTAAAGAAAGCAGCCATAACGGCTGCCTTTCATCGATAATACGCACAGTGTTCGTCCGCCTCTCTTATTTCTTTATACCATTAAGGAAAACTTCCAAAAAAGAACGAGCTAATTCTTTTTCAGGCACTGGACCATCCGCCCTAAACCACATATAGCTCCAATTACAAGAACCAAGAATTGAGAATGTCATCATATCTGCCCGCAAATCATCACGAAACTCACCGCTCTTCATTCCTTGTTCTATTAAATACTGGAACCGGATACGAAATTGATCCCGCTTGTGTAAAATTTCTTCAAAATACTCCCCATTCAGGTTGACCAGCTCCCTGAAAAAAATACGAGCGCTTGCTCCATGTTTTTCAATTCTGCTAATCAACATATAAACAACATCGTACAATTTATCCTGCCATGATTTGTCTGGATGTTCGATAATTTTGAGCTGAGTATCTAAAAGATCATTTATATAATGCAGGTTAATCTGCATCAGCATTTGTTCTTTGCTTTTGAAATAGTAATAGAAGGTTCCTTTGGTTACACCAAGAGAGTCTACGATATCTTGAATGGATGTTTCACTAAATCCTTTCTTCTCAAAAAGTTCGATGCTCTGCTGCAAAAGTTTCTCCTTCATGCTATCCCTCCTGTACTCTTTTTTATTGTAATATAGACAGGCTGGTTCGTATATTACGGCGTTATTATGTAGTGTAAAATGGGAAAGTATACCGTAGAAATAAAGAACTGGATAGCAGAACGTACGTAATTTAAGGCTAATATGTTCAAATTACGTAAAATCACTTCTTCTCCATTAAAGCCTCGCTTTGTCTATATTTCTCCTACTAGCCTGCTGTATGCCAGGTCCATCTATCTATTAAGGTGTTCCCTTACAGCCATCAGTGCAAAGCCCAACAAATTCTCCCCTTTCCAGAACTCAGGATGTTCTGCATGAGGATGATCCTGCGCCATGCCGATTCCCCACACTTTATCGTAAGGACTTGCTTCCACGAGAACTCGATTTCCCGTATTCAATAAGAAGGATTTCAATTCAGAATGCTGGGTGAATTTTAACAGATTTCCCTGCTTGACGATGTCATATTTACTTGAATTCCATATTGCATCATCAAAGGCTTGGATGCTGCGTCCTAACATTTTGGCTTTATTAGGATGAGCATGTTTTAAAATTTGTGTACGAATGGCTTCGTCACCGAATAATTCAGCTTTTTTAGCCATCATGTAGTGCTCAGCCGTGGCGTATACCACCCTATCTTCTTCAAATGGAGCCGGATACCATTGACTAAAACATGCTTTATCAACGATTTCCTCACTTTTAGGCGTATGTCCCCAAAAGAATAAATATTTTAGCTTACGCTTTTGTGACTCCCCGAGCAATGTTTGTATATCTTCAATCACGTCTACTCACTCTTTCCTATATACATCTGATTTGATAAATCGACAAATTCTTGTGGTGAGAGATAAGAAAAGAAGGAAGGGCGGTGGGCGGGAGCGGTTGGAAAAAGACACGTCCGCCTTTTTCTACCGGGGCGCAGGGCATATCCACCCTCTTCTTTCTCCAACTCCCCTACTTCCAACCACGCTACCCTGTCAAAATATTAACCATAACTCATATAGATTAAAAACCATTCTATTTCCTACTCTATCTATTTTTCGGCTTTGCTCCATGCCGCTTCCTGAAGCTTGCGCCATAAAATTTTACCCGTACCGGAGACTGGAAGGCTTTCGACGAACTCTACAATGCGCGGATACTTATATGCAGCCATCTGATCCTTTGCCCAATCGATGATCTCTTGTTCACTAGTAAGCCCTTGTTGCTCTTCCCGCAGCACGACAAATGCCTTTACTTCCTCACCTTTACGTTCGTCCGGCACTCCGATCACGCACGCCTGAAGAATAGCCGGATGCTTATACAGAATGGATTCTACTTCAGACGGCCAGATTTTAAAGCCAGATGCGTTAATCATTCGTTTAACGCGGTCTACAATAAAAAAATAGCCTTCTTCATCAAAGCGAGCGATATCTCCGGTTCGGAAAAATGTTTTACCGTTTAACTCGATAAAAGCTTGCTCATTCTCCTCCGGACGCTGCCAGTATCCTTTACATACCTGCGGACCATTTACGATAATCTCGCCCTCTTCACCGATCCCTTTCTCCTCCAGCGTATCCGGGTCAATAATGCGCGCGTCGACATCAAATGCAGGAATACCCAGGCATTGCAATTTCGGACGATCCATCGGATTAAAGTGCGTCTGGGCCATCGTTTCAGAAAGACCATAGCCCTCTACAAATCGTAGTCCAGTCACATTAAATAGCTTTTCGCCTACGGCTTTCGGCAGCGGAGCCCCACCTCCGTTTATCACCTGCAAGGAGCTGATATCGTAGCATGAGAGATTCGGATTTGCCAGAAAGTCAACGATCATCGTACTGATGCACGTCCAGTGTGTACAACTGTGACGTTCGATGATTGCAGCAGCCGTATCACGCTCCCAGCGTGTAAGCACTACCATTGTGGCTCCTGCATAAATTGGAGCATGCATACTGTGTACCATGCCAGTAACATGGAAAAGTGGCAACGTACATAAAACACGCGCTTCCGATGTCAGAGGTCCCCATAATACTGTTGACACAGTGTTAGCCTGTATAGTCAAATGAGAGTGCATGCATCCTTTCGGCCTACCTGTCGTACCGGATGTGTAGGGGAGGACAGCTAAATTATTCGCCGCTGTATTTGGAAAACCGGATATGGTATCATAGTCTGTCGCCTCCTTCCAAAAAGTTACAGAGGGTGTCTGCACAGCTATGCGCGGGGCTTTTGCTACGTCTGGAACTTCCGGCCCGCTTTCCCGGCAATAATCAGAATATGTCGCCAAAATGACGTGTTCGAGGGCTGTTTTGGAAATAAGTGGCTCAATCCGGGGATACAATTCTTGTGCAACGAATCCTAAACGGATATTCCCATCTTGAATATAATGGACAAGCTCTTCGGTCATATTCATCGGATTCACTGGAACGACAACAGCACCCGCGCGTAAAATCGCATAATACGCAATAATAAATTGAGGGCTGTTTTGCATATATAACAGCATCCGCTCCTCTTGTTGAACCCCCTGTGCTAGCAGGTAGCTGGCCATACTGTTCACTTCTTGAAGTAATTCCTGGTATGAAATTGCCGTGCCATAATACATAACGGCCGTTTTATTCGGATATCTGCGTGCGGTCACTTCTAGGTTGTCATACAACGTTGTTTCTGGAACCGTAAGTGTCGTTGGAATACGTACAGGCCAATGTGCAAAATGCGCGTGTACCATTCTTACATCCCTCCAAATGATTAATAAAATTTCCACAGAAACAGCTGTATGTTGAGCCACAACCATTTTCACCAACAAGCGCACACCGTGCAAACGCTTCTATTTTTGATAAAGCCAGCTTTTGCTGAATATAGGAAACGTCTGGAAAATGGCCATTCGAATAAGATGGCTACCACCATCGGAAATACTACACAATAAGCCCGCTACTACCGACAAGTACATTCACTCCCTTTAGCAAATATACTGTTGTACCTGGTTTATTCGCTCAGCGATAGCCCGGTTACGTGCAATGGACCCTTGTGGAACATAACGCTGTAGTTCCTTGCAGACAAGCGATAAATAGTCATCCCTGAGCGTTCCTTCAGCAATGTCTGCCACCAGTTTGCGGGCAATCGCTTCCACTTCCGGTACGGCATCATCAATGTACGAAGCCGCAAGCATCACTTTCAGCGCTTCCTGATCTGCACCGTTATGTAACACCGCTTTGTACGCGCGCAATACAGCAGACTCAGCGGCATACAGATGAATAACAAGGTCTGCAAATCGTATGGCCGTTTCCTGCTCCGCTTCAAGACGAGGGCCAACAATCTGCTGGATAAGACCAGCAAGTGCAAGCAAAATACGACGTATGGATACGATAGCTTTTCTTTCTCTTAAAAGAGGGCCTTTATCCACAGGGTAAACCTCCTGCAGATCGGCGGTACCTTTTTTTATAGCCTCTTTCACTGGAAGTTGACCCGCTCCTGCTTTTTTAAAAAATTGGTTCGTAATCAACAAACGGTTGATTTCGTTCGTTCCTTCGAAAATGCGATTAATACGTGAATCACGGTACATTTGCTCAATCTTATATTCCTTAATGAACCCGTATCCTCCATGTAGCTGTAACGCTTCATCGACGACTTGATCGAGTGTTTCGGAACCGTATACTTTGCAAATGGCGCATTCCAACACATATTCAGCCATCCGTTTAGCCATAAGTGTAAAATCCTGAGAATCATATAAGCTACCCAATGCATCCTCTAGCAGTCCGGCTGACCGGTATTGTAGGGATTCAGCCGCATAAATACGCGTAGCCATTCTTGCAACCTTTTCCTTGCTTGCCGCAAAATCAGCAATAAGTGTACCGAATTGGCGGCGTTCGTTCGTATACGCAACGGCTAACTGCATGGTGTATTTGGCTCCACCCATGCAGGCGGAACCGAGGTTAAATCGTCCGAGGTTCAATACATTCAGTGCAATAAGATGACCGCGCCCGACTTCCCCAAGTAGATTCTCCACCGGTACCATGCAATCTTCCATAATCACAGGACGTGTTGACGATCCCTTAATGCCCATTTTGTTTTCTTCAGGCCCGAGAGATAAACCGGGAAAGTGCCTTTCGACGATAAATGCGCTGAATTTGTCTCCGTCTACTTTAGCATATACGATAAACGTATCTGAGAACACAGCGTTCGTAATATAAAGTTTAGTGCCATTTAAAATATAATGCGTTCCTTCTTCGTTCAGACGAGCAGTCGTTTTGGCACTGAGCGCATCTGAACCGGAAGAAGGCTCGGTGAGACAATAGGCACCTAGATACTCCCCGCTTGCCAGTTTCGGCAAATATTTTTCTTTTTGGGCTTTCGTACCGAAATATGTAATCGGCAGAGTAGCGATACACGTGTGATTAGAATGGGCTACACCATATCCGCCTGTACGACCTACGATCTCGCCTACAAGTCCCTTGCTGATTTTATCTAGCCCCAGACCCCCGTAAGCTTCAGGAATGCTATGAGCTAAGAGCCCCAGCTCCCCGGCCTGACGCAACAATGCCACTACCTGGTCAAAGTCCTGATTTTCAATTTCCTCCCTATACGGATCGACTTCCCGTTCGATGAATTGCCTAGCAGTTGCAGCAATCATGCGTTGTTCTTCGGTAAAATCCTCCGGTGTACATATCATATCAGCCTCCGTGGCACTTATCAGAAAAGACCCACCCGGTCTATGAAGGCGTATATCCGACATAACAACCTTCTCCTCCTTTAACCAGCGTTTTTCGCTCATCAAGATACGGAACCGTATCGAGAATCCCACGCTCCGCTACAAAATAGATGTCTTCTTCCATCTTAAATCGTTGCAGCATCCGGCCTACGCGCGAGGACAGCAAAATATCCTCGGCACATCCCCTGGCGCCGCGATAAAATTCGCGTGCAACGAGCGCGGCGTCGGTCATTTCCCAATCGCAGCTCTGTTCGGAAAGCAAACAATCCAGCACATAGCCAGCCCCATAAAAGTCCTCCATAGAGAACTCACCTGCAGAACCTGCACAAACCAGAATAACAGTATCGCTGGTGTGATTGGTGCAAAGCGTCCGAGCTACTGCCTTGCCGTTAAGCAAGGAAGCTGCGTAAACGTGCTTGGCGAAGGATGCTTTGCGTATCGCTACCGTCCCATTCGTGGTAGACAAAATGACGGTCTTTTTCTGTATGTGCTCTTTTAAGGCAAGCGGATTTGGATTAAGAAATCCTTCCAATGTTATCCCTTCATATTCCCCCACAAGTACAAAGCTGTTACGGTCCCTGTTCTCCGCTTCCTTAAGCGCTTCTTCTCCATGCAGCACCGGTATGATTTCTTTTGCCCCATGATGGAGCCCTGCCACAATGGTCGAAGTTGCGAGAAGCACATCGAAGACAACCACAATTTTCCCGTGGATTTTCTTTGTGTCAATGTCTTCTTTGCGCATTAAAACGTGTACTTTCCCCATCATCTCCCTCCGTTATCCTTTGCGCTCCGCACATTGCAGCGCGTGCAGCATGAGCGCATGGACAAACCGATTAAGGCTTGCGAAGCGTTCATCTTTCGTCTGTCCCATTTTCCAGCGGTAATAAATTTGCTGGCAAATAACAGCAAGCTTAAAATAAGCAAATGTCAAATAAAAATGAATGCCTGATATATCCCGTCCACTTTTTTTTGCGTATGCTTCTAGGAACTGTGTGCGTGTCATAAAGCCAGGGGTTACTGTCAATGGAGGGTGCCCCAATCCGTGCTGTAAGGCAGGTGGATCATCTTTTTCCACCCAATAGCTCAAGGCAGCACCGAGGTCTGCCAGCGGGTCACCCACAGTCGTCATTTCCCAGTCAAATACCCCCGTCATCTGTGTTACATCCTCCCTGGAAAACATAACATTGTTGAGCTTGTAATCATAGTGGATAACGGTTGGAGTCAGAGATGTCGGGAGGGACTCAGTCAGCCATACTTTAATCTGCTCAGCTTCCGGGATGTCGTCCGTTTTCGCACGCTCGTAGCGGCCAATCCAGCCTTGAACCTGCCGTTCTATAAACCCTTCCGGTCGACTCAGCGCAGTGAGTCCTGTTTCCTGGTATGGTACATTATGCAATTCAACCAGCGTATCGACCATCGCCTCCGAAATCTGCATACCCAGATTAGGCGTATAGTCTATATAGGAAGGGAAGGCTTTATCCAGTACAACACCCCGTCGTCTTTCCATAACAAAGAACGGACTGCCGATGACGGATGTATCTTCACAATATAGATACGGCTCTGGAGCTAATGGAAAAAATGGATGAAGCTTTTTTAAAATCTCATATTCTCGTTTCATATCGTGGGCTTTGGGCGCTACGGGACCAAAGGGGGGCCGACGTATGACTGCTTCCCAGTCCCCGATGTTGATTTGATACGTTAGATTGGAATGGCCTGCCCCAAATTGCTCGACATGCATTTGTTCATTGCCCATCTTTTCCAGATGTTGGCGAAGATAGTTCTCCAACGATGCAAAGTCTAATTCTTCCCCCTCACGAACGGGAATGGTATCTTTCAGCGTCGCATCTTGCTTAGCCATCGTACGCAATCTCCTTTCAGTACGGTGTTTCACTAACGATGGGTAAAAAACGGTTTACGTTTTTCAATAAATGCCTGAACACCTTCACGCACATCTTGAGTTTGAAAAACTTCTTCAAACAGCTCCGCTTCTCGCTCGATGGCTTCAGAAAACAGCAACTCTGCGCCTTCATCCACCGATTTTTTGATACGACTCAGCGCTTCAAGCGAGTAAGAGCGAATGCGTTGGGCTAACTCCAGTGCCACGTCCATGCCTTTTCCACTTGGCGCTGTTTTGTTAATAAGCCCAATACGTTCCGCTTCCTGTGCGGAAATCGGTTCGCCTGTAAACATCAGTTCCTTCGCTTTCGCCTCGCCGATAAGACGCGGCAGGCGCTGTGTGCCACCCCCGCCCGGGAACAATCCAAGCTTGATTTCCGGAAGCCCGATTTGCGCATGCTCTTCTGCAATGCGTAAATCGCATGTAAGAGCTAGCTCGCAGCCGCCCCCAAACGTAATACCATTAAGCACAGCGATCGTAGGCTTAGGGAAAAAGTCAATCTGATTGAGTACATGATGAGTTTCCATGACAGATGCCTTTACCCTAGACTTGCCGATTAGCTGCGGGAATTCCTTAATATCGGCACCAGCCATGAATGCCTTTTGTCCAGCCCCGGTAAGAATGACGACAACCGTTTCCGGGTCATCAGCCAAAGGGGTGAACGTTTCGCTCAATTCGACGACCACCTGTTTGCACATGACATTGAGTGGCGGATTATCAATCGTTACAATGGTGACGCCTTGCCGCTTTTCGAGACGTACGAGCTCACCCATTACGATTTCGCTCCTTCCTGTTGCTTATATTCGTACCAGCCTTTTCCTGTCTTGCGCCCCAATGTGCCTGCCTTTACTTTTTCTTCTACGCAGGTGGCTGGTTTATCTACTGGATCTCCGGTTTCTGCAAAACGTTGTACGGATACATAATAAGCCACATCAATACCGGACAAATCCATCAGCTCAAACGGTCCCAGCGGATGATTGAGCGCCTTCTTGCAAATCGTATCAATGTCTTTAAAATCAGCGATGCCTTCTTCATAAAGAGCAATCGCTTCGCGACTGAGCGCACCTAAAATCCGATTGGCGACGAAGCCTGAAATTTCTTTGCGAAGCAGAACACCGGTCCGTCCGATTCTCTCACAAACATCCATTGTCAGTTGCCCTGTTTTCTCAGACGTTTGTTCACCCATGACAACTTCTACGCAATCCATAACAAGAGGCGGGAAGAAGAAATGCATGTTGCATATTTTGTCGGGTCGTCCGGTGACATCGGCGATCAACGAGTTTACGATAGTCGAGCTATTGGAAACCAATATCGCATGTGAAGGAGCGATACGGTCCAGCCTGGCGAAGACATCGCGCTTGACTTCCAACTTTTCCACAACCGCTTCGATTACAAAATCAGCGTTTGCAGCTGCTTCCTCCAGGCTGGTTGTAAATGTCAAGCGTTGAAACGCTTGCGATTTTTCATCTTCGGAGATTTTTCCTTTCTTCACCCATTTGTCCATGATATCGTGCAGTTTGACTTCCGCATTTTGCAGGGCACACTCTTCGACATCCTGGATGGTTGTCTGAAAGCCTCCTAGTGCGCACAACATAGCGATTTGATGCCCCATTGAGCCAGAACCAACTACGCAAATGTTATGAATGTCTTTTATATGCATCGTACCGTTCCTCCTTATTTGCCAGATTACATAGCTGACATACCACCATCAACCACTAGAACGGCTCCCGTAATAAAATCGGAAGCATGTGACGCCAGAAATACAGCGCTTCCTTTCAAGTCATGATCAGACCCATAGCGCTTCAATGGCGTATAGCCCAAAATGTACTCTCCCCCGCGGTTAAGCAGTTCCTTGGACATTTTTGTAGGGAAAAATCCTGGAGCGATAGCATTGACATTTATGCCATATTCCCCCCATTTCACTGCAAGGTCTCTGGTAAACGAAATGACGGCCC
Organism: Aneurinibacillus migulanus; assembly: GCF_001274715.1. Taxonomy (GTDB): domain Bacteria; phylum Bacillota; class Bacilli; order Aneurinibacillales; family Aneurinibacillaceae; genus Aneurinibacillus; species Aneurinibacillus migulanus. The sequence goes on from NZ_LGUG01000004.1 coordinate 3,512,840, forward strand.
CTTTACTGGCGCTATAACCAACTGCATCCATGAAACGAGGGTCACAGCCGGTTAAACCTGCAACAGAAGCGATGTTAATGATTTTGCCGGTCTTGCGTTCAATCATCACTTTTCCGACTGCTTGTGACATGAGAAACGTTCCAGTTACGTTAATATCCATCACTTTGTTCCAGGCTTCCAGCGGCATATCGGTTACAGGAGCGCCCCACGAGGCTCCGCTATTATTTACTAGAATATCAATAGCGCCAAACTGTTCTAGCGTTTGATCAACTATCCGCTGCACATCCTTCGGATTACGTACATCGCATGGTAGCGCAAGGCACTGTACGCCTGTTTCCTGTATAATTCGCTCAGCCGTGTCTTCACACGTTTCCGCACGACGCGAGCAAAGCACAAGATTAGCTCCTGCTTCGGCATATCCTTTAGCGATTTGCGCGCCGAGCCCGCGACCGCCTCCAGTTATGATGGCCGTTTTTCCAGTTAAATCAAATAATTGACTAATATGCATGTAGGTTCGCTCCTTTTGTTTCTTTACTTCGTAAGCGCATTCAGCTCCTGATATGGTTTTAGCTCCATTTTTGCGATGGCTGATTTATGGACTTCATCCGGCCCGTCTGCCAGGCGAAGCGTCCGCGCATTTGCCCAATGGGCGGCCAGTGGAAAATCATCGCTTACACCGGCAGCACCAAGCGCCTGAATAGCACGGTCTAATACTTGGAGCGCTATATTTGGAGCGACTACCTTAATCATGGCAATTTCTTTTTTGGCCGCTTTGTTTCCAACTGTATCCATCATGTAGGCTGCTTTCAGTGTCAGAAGGCGGGCCTGTTCGATTTCAATACGCGAGGTAGCGATCCAGTCCTGTACAACACCTTGTTGAGCCAGTGTTTTTCCGAAAGCTATCCGTTTTTGAACACGCTTGCACAATTCTTCTAGAGCACGCTCTGCTGCTCCAATTAAGCGCATGCAATGATGAATGCGTCCGGGCCCCAGCCGCCCTTGGGCAATGGCAAATCCTTTACCTTCCTCCCAGATTATTGCATCGGACGGTACACTTGCATGATCGTAATCGATTTCCGCATGACCATGCGGCGCATGGTCATAGCCGAATACCGGCAGCATACGTTTAATATGGACACCAGGCGTATCAAGCGGTACAAGGATCATAGACTGCTGCTCATGGCGAGGTGCTTCTGGAGCGGTTTTGCCCATAACAATGGCAATTTTGCAGCGCGGATCGCCTGCGCCTGAGGACCACCATTTTCGTCCGTGCACCACGTATTCGTCTCCATTCCGCTCGATAGAAGCCTGAATGTTAGTGGCGTCTGATGAAGCGACATCCGGTTCTGTCATCGAGAAGCAGGAACGGATTTCTCCCTCCAGAAGCGGAGTTAGCCACCTGTCTTTTTGCTCTCTTGTTCCGTAGCGAACCAGCACCTCCATGTTTCCAGTGTCTGGAGCGGCGCAATTGAATACTTCCGGTGCAATAAACGAGCGTCCCATTATTTCACATAGTGGCGCATATTCGAGATTAGTCAGTCCTGCGCCGTATTCACTGTCAGGCAGAAACAAATTCCATAGGCCCGATTCTTTGGCTGATTGTTTCATTTCCTCCATCACTGGCGGAATAATCCAGCGACTTTCTGCACGATTGAGCTGCTCTTCATACGTTTTTTCGTTCGGATATACAATCTCCTCCATGAATTCCATAAGCGTTTCCCGAAGCTTTTGTACCTTTTCCGTATAATCGAAGTTCATCATATCCCTCCCTATTTTAAAAATGACACATCACCGATGACACTTAACATACTGACCGTATAGTATGTTATGAACGAATTTAATATCAATATAATCTATATTTTCTAAAAATTCAAGACGATAATGTGTTATTTCTACCTCCTACTTACAGTATATGAATCTATTCATAGCATATAACGGAAATAAGCTCGTTCCCGCATAAATTAATAACTACTTGCATGCGCAGAACGAGCTTATTTTCCTCTGGATAAAACAAAGCGTATGACTAAAAGACCCGCTTTGCCCCGTAGTATTGATAGTTTTTATGATACCAGTCAAGATTATCGATACGTACATTCTTAGTGGCGGCATGCGCCATTTGGTTATCCCCTATGTATATCCCAACATGGGTGATTGTGCCTTTTTTCTCCGAGTCGAAGAAGAGCAAATCTCCCGGCTTTAGTTCCTCATCACTTACGCTCTGTCCAGCATTGAATTGGTCTTGTGATGTGCGCGGCAGCGTGACGCCTAGTTCATTGAATACATATGAAGTAAAGCCGCTGCAATCAAAACCTTCCAGTGTTGTGCCGCCCCATTTATATGGAACGCCGAGCAGGTTGTTAATGACAGCATTCATCTGTCTGTCATCAAAATCCCGTGTCCCTTCCCTGGAGGTCTTCATCGTACTTTCCTGATTCGTAGCTACTGTCATGGATTTGGTTGGTTGCGCTTTTTTCGGCGGAGCTGGAGTGATATTCGTTTTTGTCTGATTAGCCGATAATACGGTCGTACTACGGTTGGTCGAATTTGCGGCTACATACCTAGATGCAGTAGACGTCTGTGCTCCTGATCCACTACGGGAAGTCAATGTAGTTGACGGTATGTTCAAGACTTGTCCCATTTTGATTACATCGCTGGTTAATTTGTTCGCCTTCTTTAGCTCGTCAATAGAGACTCCGAACTTTTGGCTGAGTTTGAACAAGGTGTCATCTTTGCTTACAGTATATGAAGCGGCGGACACCGGCGTCGCGATGACCATGGAGAAGAGCGCGGCCAATGCTAGTTTTTTCATCTTTTTCTCACCATCCCAAACAATTGTCCGTTTTCTTTCACATAGCATGCTGCTGATTTAGTAGATTCATAGTAGCAGGAGGTATGTATCGATACGCAACTCTATCTACAACCTTATTCTAGCTTTATTTACTAGACATGGGTATTGTTTTTTTTATGAAAACATATATTAGTCCAAAAGTACCTGGTTTGTATAGGTGTATTTTGCTAATTAATCTAGTGCACGGAAATACATAGATGAAATAAAAAGGGCGAATCACTATATTAACGATTCGCCCTTTTTTAGCCTTTACGAAAAAATAATATGATTTTCTCAAACAATATGGCTTTAGTTTGGGGTCTACATCAAACTCTGTGCTGGTGGTATACACATACAAAGTTCGGTGGGATGAGAGAAGGAATGGGCAGCGGAAGGAGACAAGCAAGCGTGCATTTGCCTACAATCCTTCGAAGATACAGCTTCTCTGTCCCTTGCTGCTTGTCTCCTGAAGCGGTCAGTTATACTCCCCTGCGCAGCGTAACCAAGTGACATGCTCATCCCTTCTCCTATCCCTCACCACATTTTGATATTGAGCCTTAATTTGCGCTGTTATTTAACCAATTGTCCACGCGTTACGCCTAACTGATTGGTCGCCTTCAACGTGCGCCATACACTCGTTCCAGTACGGCTTCCGTTGAGCGCTTCCCGGTACAATTGCAATACTTCGCGTACCTTATCCGCATCTTCTTCCAGAAATTCTACACGATATTCCTGTACGCCAAGCTCACGGAAGTTCGTAATATATTCGGCACCAGATTGCTCGATCGCATTATAGACCGTGTTACGGCAACCGATGTCTACCCGTACTGGATGCGACATACCGATACGGTCCTGCAAAGATACACGATGACTCTCGCACGGACGCCCACAGTTCGTATAATCCGTTCCTTCACTGAGAAATGTGCAATATACACAGTGTTCGGTATGGAACATGGGCAGATGCTGGTGAATAACCAGTTCGATGTGCTCGGTCGGAGATACCGCTAACATGTCCACCATCTGCTGTATATTCAGGTCATACGATGGTGTTACTTTCTCAAGCCCATGCTCAAGAAAAAGTTCAGCAGCTTTATGGTTTGCAATATTAAGCGAAAAATCCCCAAAGAGCGGGATTTTTACACCTGCTTGTTTGAAATACTGTAAGGCGCCGGTATTGCGCACGAGAATGGCATCCGGATTCGCCCGCAGCATACCGTTCAGCACACCTTGCTCACCAGGCATATGAATGCGCGGTGTCGCAAGTGCAATCTTTTTGCCGTACTGCCGTGCCGCTTCTACCGCTTCAGGATAGTCGCGTGTAAATTCAAAGTCGGCATAGATGTAATCGACATCCGCCTGTGCCGAGGCATGGATTTGTTCCATCGTGCGACACAAGGAAATAAGCTTCGCTGTTCCTTGTGCCGTGTTACGCCCAGCAGCACGAACATAACTGCTTTTATTGCTGATTTCGCGTCTGATATAAGTACGCGGCTGTTCACGCAGGGCAACAAGCTGCTCCACTGCTTCACGGCGTATACGGTTTAGCTCTTTCACCGGAACAATTACCTCACCTTGAAGTGCCATCTCCAATTCAGCTAGCTCATATACGGTACCACCGAGACGTCCCCATTGCTCATGCAGGTACTCGCCGGTAAGCGGCCGTTTCATCGCCTGCTCCAGTTCTACCTCGGACGCTACTGTCACCTCGCCGCCTGTTTTGATGTCGCGCCAGACCGATACAAGAGACTCACCTACCTTGCCTGTTACACGTACAGCAAGCGGAAACGGCCGGTATGGGTAATCCGTCTCAAACGTCTTGCGTAGCTTGCGATCCAGCTCAGGATCATTCGTTTTCCATATTTTATCACCGGCATGCACGCGGCTCAATTTGACATCGCGGCGTCCCGGTACGATTTCAATAAGTCCGTCCTGTACTTCCCCTTCGATTTTGCGCCCCTTTCTGCGCAGGTCATACACACGGCCGCCTTCTTCTTTTTCCTGCGGGTTCCCTGCATCGAATACAATGCCATCACCACGCTTTAATGGCGCATGCAATTCACACAACACAGCATCTTTCAACACTTTTTTTACCGTTCCCAGATACACGCCGCGGCTTTTCGGGAATGTACCATCAACCAATTGCTTATTGTTCGTGCCTTTGAGAAATCCGTGCGTAAACCCGCGGCTGAAACTCTGTTGGAGTTCACGAAGCTCTTCGGTGGACGGCCCGTATTGCTTACCTTCGAAGTATTCATCGATCGCTTTACGGTACTTACTGACAACGTTGGCGACATATTCTGGCGACTTCAAGCGTCCTTCGATTTTAAAAGACGTAACTCCAGCCTCGATGAGTTCAGGAATTAAATCAATCGCGGCCAAATCCTTTGGCGACAGCAGGTAGGCGATGTTGCCCATTTCCTTCTGAATGCCATCGACAATTAAATCATACGGTAGACGGCAGGCCTGAGCACATTCGCCTCTGTTCGCCGAGCGTCCGCCCCACATCTCAGAAGTAAGACATTGGCCAGAGTACGATACGCACAGCGCTCCATGTACAAACACTTCTAACGGTGTATCTGTTTTTCCAGCAATGGTTTTAATATGCTTGAGGTTGTTTTCGCGCCCTAGCACGACCACTTCCAGGTTATACTCCTTCATGAAGTCTACTGCTTCCGGTGACGTAATCGTCATCTGTGTGGAGCCGTGGATCGGAAAATCAGGCGAAATCTCGCGAATAAGCTTTACCAATCCCATATCTTGTACGATAACGGCATCCACGCCTGCTTCAATACAGGCATCTACCAGTATTTGAGCTTCCTTCATTTCATCTTCAAATACGAGAATGTTAAATGTCAAAAATCCTTTGACACCATATTTATGAAGGTATGCCATAATTTCGGGTAGTTCTTCCATTTTGAAATTATCTGCTCGTGCTCTTGCGTTAAACTTCTCGACCCCGAAGAAAACCGCATTTGCACCATTCGTTACAGCCGCCCGAAGACACTCCCAGTTTCCGGCTGGCGCAAGCAGTTCCACCATATCTCTTGTGATTGCGGTCACTCTTCTCCATCCTTCCTTTTCTTTGTGCATATGTTCATGATACTTCACGCCATATGTATAGACGGCGAATGTATCACATTTTTGCGTTGTTCAAACTATTACTATACGCTATTTCTTTCATTTTCACCATTGTAACATTGCGTTATCCCTATATAAACTTCGTCAACGTGTTCGAAAAGGATACCGCTTGAACGTTTGCGTCAATATTGGCAAGGTAGTCAAATACTTCTATCACCATATCCTCGCATTTTTTTATCCATTCTCCGGGAGAGTCTCCATATATTCGCGATAGCGGCGGTGCACCGTAGCCCGCGACGCTTCATAGCCTAGTCCACGCAGCGTCAGAGCAATTTCTTCGAACGTCAATTTTTTACGACGAAGCTTGATAATCTCCTCCATAGGCAAATCATTACGCTTACGTCCTCCCTGGTCGGTGTTCTTCAAGTTATGTTCAGGACGGAATCCCTCGGCGATGGCACGTTGCATTCCACGGGAAATTTTATGATTGGTTAAACGCCGCTGATATTCTTCCACAACAGCCAGAATTTCCAATACCATGCCTTCCATCTCGCTCACCTTTAGTTCACCTTGATTATCCAGTGAGAATACTTTTCCCTCCAGCTTGCGTATCTGATGCAGGAGAGCGATTTTGCTATTACCTCGGCCTAATCTGGATTCATCTTGTACAAGTATGGCCGTAAGTTCCCCATCCGACATTGCTTCAAGAAGGGTCAGCAATCCCGGACGTTCGAGTTCGAAGCCACTTTCCTGCTCGGCGATTTCACGTACAACAGTCCAACCATTTTGCGCTGCATATTGCCGCAATTCCTCCGCCTGCCGTCTCAAGCTTGTCTTCTGCTCCTTGCGTTCAGTGCTAACTCTTGCGTACAGTCCTACGTTCATCTTTTCACCTCCAGCTCTTCTGGAATATTGCTCTTCATTATGTACAAAACCCTCCGTATATAAGGAGGGTTTTTATTAATGCTTATATTTTTTCTTTTTGGATAACGGTCCCACTTCTTTGCCGCTTTCATCGACAAGGCGAATGGAATCAAGGTTGGCTTTAAGCGAGCCACGCACTGCTTGAATGTATTCATTGCGAAGCGCCGCTTGTTCGGCTTTCTCTTCTTCCGTTAAGCCAATGCGCTTCGATTTGGCCGACAACTCGTTAATCCGGCGAATCTTCTCTTCGGTAACCATGCGAATGGAATTCTCCTCTCTATACGTAGCATGTTCACCTATTATAGCACGGATTACTTGTTCATCAAACTTTCTTGCTCTATCGCTACTCTACCGGGATGATGATACGGTCGCCCGGTTGTACAATGGCAGATTGAAGTTGGTTCTCTTTTTGGATGTAGAACAATAGCTCGTTAACCGACATGCCCGCTTGTTCATTATACTGATCAGCAATGTTCCAAAGTGTATCGCCAGGCTCCACTACTACTTCTATGCCGCTAGGTGTGTTCTCTTTATCGCCTGTGCCGATAGAGGCAAATACTAAATTCGCCATGCTGAGGATAGCTGCGCCAATAATAGTTCCAATAAACAATGATTTCTTATTCATATGTTATCCCCCTTCTACTGTCTGCATTTCCGATATTGAATATGTATGCTTGTCTATATAAGATAGAACCAAAACAAAAATAAGAACGTTCGTTCTTTTTTATATTAATCAGAACAAACGTTCCTGTCAATAAAAAATTAGAACTTATGTTTGTATCCAAGAACAAATGTTGGTATAATGGGAACAACAAAAGATTCCATAGAATGGGGTGTGTTGGTATGAAGAAACTATCCAGCCGTCAGCTCGCCATCCTGGATTACATAAAGAAAGAAGTCAAGGATAAAGGCTATCCGCCTTCTGTACGGGAAATTGGGGAAGCAGTAGGTCTTGCCTCCAGTTCTACTGTACACGGGCATTTGGCTCGTCTGGAGAAGAAAGGCTTAATCCGTCGCGATCCAACCAAGCCGCGCGCGATTGAGATTCTAGACGGAAATCGGGCAGGCAATACAGCTGTAATGGATACGGTCAAAACAGTAACCGTTCCTGTTATGGGTAAAGTTACAGCCGGTATGCCGATTACGGCCATAGAGAACGTAGAAGAGTACTTTGTTCTTCCAGAGAACATGGTGGGCAGCGATACGGTCTACATGCTTCGTATTCAGGGTGAGAGTATGATTGATGCGGGGATTCTAGACGGTGATTATGTTATTGTCCGTCAACAGCAGAGTGCCAATAACGGCGATATCGTTGTAGCGATGACAGAAGAAGACGAGGCGACAGTGAAGCGTATCTTCAAAGAGCGAAACCACATCCGCCTGCAGCCAGAGAATCCAACTATGGAGCCGATTCTGCTTCCTACAGTAACTGTGCTGGGCAAAGTTATTGGTGTATACCGTAATATCCACTAATCATAGGGAAAGAGGCTGTCTCAAAAGGTCGTTGAAAAACGATTTTTTCGAGCCAGCCCTTCTTTTTTTACCTGAATATGGATTTTTTGCTTATCCTTGATTTTCTTTCTATTTATCCCCGTATTTGCGGTTCTTTTGATCGTTGATTTAATTTTAGGGTCCATTTTATGAGGTTATGGGCAGCACAAATAAGACCCCATTCCACCGTATTTTTGGATAGGCCTCTTAATGAAAATCGATGGAACTGGCGATTATGTTTGATTTGACCAAACACAGGTTCCACATCGATTTTTCGCTGGCTGTATTTTCGTTCTCCTTCTTCGGTTGCCAGCCGTTCCCGTACGTCTTTGCGCTGTTTTTGATTTTCCATCGAAACAGTGATCCTTTTGGTTTCTTTTCCTTTTGCGCAAGACGCTTGAAATGGACAGCCATGACAGTCCGCACAAAGGTACACTCGCTTGATCGATTCATATCCATTGTCCGACTTCTGTTTCTTTTCATAACGAAAGGTCAGTCGTTTATTGTTCGCACACATCCACTCATCCTGTTCTTCGTCGTACGTCATGTTCTCCAGACGACCCACTTGATTCTTCCATGTCTTCGTTTGTTCCTTATCGAAGGTGCTGTATTTGACGTACGCCTCGATTTCTTTCTTTTCGCAATAGACGTAATTCTCCTCGCTCCCATATCCGGAATCGCCAATCAACGCCTTTGGTTTAGGGCGATTGTATTGCTCAAGAACTTCAAAATGAGGAATCAGGCAGCCAGGATCTCCCGCCCGTTGGTGAAGACTGAATCCGGTGATAAATTGACCTTCTGTTCCCATTTGTACATTGTAACCAGGTTTCAACTGGCCGTTTTTCATAGGATCATCTTTCATCCGCATAAACGTCGCATCAGGATCCGTCTTCGAAAAGCTGTTGCGTTCCCCGAAGGTGGCCTTTTGTTCTTCGTACTTTTGTTTCCGGGGTAGAAGATCTTTTTCCAGTTGACGCTTTGCTTTCTTTAGGGTTCGATTTTTCGGATGCTGTTCGAGTCGTTTTTCTACCTTTTTTATCGTTTCCTCGATTTTCTCGGATGTAATCGGTGTTTCTTCCCACTTTCCCTGAAAATCTGTTTCCTTTTCTGCCTGTTCATCTTCCCGTGTCACTTCTTCAATGGATGTAACAATCTGCTGGAATTTCTCGTCCAGCTTTTGATCATATTTTTCAGTGGACTTCCGCCAAACAAACGTATATTTGTTGGCATTGGCTTCGATTTTTGTCCCGTCCAAAAAGTAATCTTCCAGCTTCACCAGCCCTTCCTGACGAAGCAGATCGACGAGGGAGAAGAACGTTTCATAAATCACATCCTTCATGCGTTCGGAACGGAAACGGTTGATGGTACGAAAATCCGGTTTTTGATTTTCGGAAAGCCACATGAAGTAAATATTTTCACCCAGCTGTTTGGCGATCTGCCGAGAGGAATATATGCGATTGGTATACGCATACAGAATCATTTTTAGCATCATTTTTGGAGGATAAGGAGGGCGCCCTCCGCCTGGGTGGAGAGGAATAAACAAGCGAGGGTCTATTTTTTCAACCGTTGCATCCACAATTCGGCACAGGTGATGATCGGGGATTAGGATCTCAATATCCATTGGAAGAACTAACTGGCGAGTGGTATAATGAGTGTACATAAGAAAATCGTTCCTTTCTGATATTTTGTTTGTTGTGGTGACTTCATTATATCAAAAAGAGCGATTTTCTTCTTTTTTACGTGAAAAAGGGTGCCCCAAAGTTACTTTTGGGACACCCTCTTTTGACCTGGAACCTTGTTACTTTTGGCAGCAAGGTTCTTTTTATATACATCTGATTTGATACATCGACAAATTCTTGTGGTGAGAGATAAGAAAAGAAGGAAGGGAGATGGGCGGGAACGGTCGGAAAAAGACACGTCCGCCTTTTTTTACCGGGGCGCAGGGCGTATCCACCCTCTTCTTTCTCCATCTCTCCTCCTGCCAACCACGCTACCATGTCAAAATATTAACCGTAACTTATATAATTACTCATGATCAATGGCATATACTTTTTTCCATACGGCTTAATGTCGCCCGAATTATTTCCACCAGAAGTACCACTCCTACCGATTCCAATAGCCGCACGTCTGGCAACCCGCTGTAATTGGTACGGAAACATCGGAATGTCTGTACCACTTTTGTACTGCACACGTTGTTCACAAAACCGTGTGAATGAAAAAACCAAGACACTTTCTGAACGCTTATCTACCCTTGAAAGTCAGGGATTACGTGTAGTCTTCAAAGAATTTGAAGGTGAAAACCATGTATCTGTATTGCCTATCTTAATTAGCCACGCTGTACGGTTTGCATTGATTCCTAAAGCTTAGAAGTTCATTTAGCAATATATCCCCTATGAGAAATCAATGATTTGCTCATAGGGGATATATATTTTGTACATATTATGATTTTAATCCAGGATACAAAAACTGAACGGCATGGGGAAAATACTGTATAAAAAAGGCATGATCATGCACCCCGTTCGGGTCTGTTTCAAGCAGTACATCCTTTGCTCTACCGAAAACTTTTCCTTTCAATCGTTCATATGTTTTTTTCGTATTCGGAACCATATACTGCTGTAAATTTGTCCGGTCGACTCCTTCTTGTTCTCCGACATACATATATATACGAATATTTTCTTGAGATAATTTATTTTTCTCCACGAATGAAACAAAGTTCTCGTACCATAAAGAAGCGGACATTAAGGCGAATCGGCCAAAAAAGTCAGGTTTTTGAAAGGCTGCATAAAGAGAAATCAGCGCCCCAAAAGAACCTCCCCCTATTCCTGTCTGGGCATAATCTCTTATAATTCGATAATGGGACTGCACGAAAGGCATGACCTTTTCAGTTATAAATGCTAAATACTCATCCCCTTCTCCACCAAGATAATTTTGCTTTATAAGGGGCTCTGCTTTCCACGGAGTATATTCGCGGTTTCGTTCAATTGGTTCGATTCCAACAAAAATAACTTCTTGTGTGGCACCCTGAGCAAAATCTTCTTCAAGCGTTTCTATGGAATCCATAAATAAATAGTTTCCATCTTGTACATAGATTGCGGGAAACGAGACTTCCCGTTCTCTTTCGTATGAAGGGGGTGTATATACATAAATATTTCTTCCTTGAAAAGAAAGCGTATCTACTTTCCCTTGCATTATCTTTCTCCTCTCATGTTCTGTTTCTCCATAATAAATAAATGAAATAGGGAACTCCAAGAATGGCAACAATAATACTGCATAAAACCAATAACAGATACACCTGGATTCTTACAGTGACCTCTCCCAATTGGAATAAATCCATGACAGATGACTTAACTATAATAAACGAAAATGATTATCGTTTTCAATATTTTCTCAGAAGTTTTTTCAATTTTCTTCAAACAAAATATACCTCATGCTTTAACTTTTAAGCTATATACATCTAATTTGATACATCGACAAATTCTTGTGGTGAGAGGGAAGAAAAGAAGGAAGGGCGGTGGGCGGGAGCGGTCGGAAAAAGACACACCGGCCTTTCTTCTGCTGGAGCGCAGGGCGCATCCAACCTCTTCTTTTTTCTGAATCGCTTCCTTCCAACCACGCTACCCTGTCAAAATATCAAGTGTAATTTATATAACTCCTTCGTCTATTATCATATAGAAAAATTTGTATATAGGGGTGAAATGATTTGAGAAAGGCCGTCATTATTTCTTTGTTTATTACTTTATCAGCAGGTTGTTCAACCGTACAGCAACCAAGTTCTTCACTGATATCGGTACAGGCTCCTTTAGGAAAAACAGAAGTAGAAACTATTGAACCTGTAACACCTGTATCCGATAAGTGGCAGGTCAGCCCGACCTTTGACATATACGAAAAAAGAAAAGACACGCTTATCGGATATACAATGAGAGGAATTAAAGAAAAAGTTGCTTATAAGGAAGCACCGATTATTGCGGAGAAAAGCGATGTATATACATGGTACTTCTGGAATTCGGAAAATGAATGGATTGGAAAAGAATTAAAAATCACGGCTACAAACGTTGAAAAAACACACTCTCTTACGCTTGTGGATAAGAACAAAATAGAGAAACAAACAGGTCCTCTTTATTTGCAAGAAGATGAAAAACCCAAAATTCTTCCTCTCACAAACCGAGATTCCTCAACGAAAAATATTTTTATGAACAATCCCGGCTTACCCTCTGCCCGCAGTCTTACAAATATGAACATACCTAAAGCAGGAATTTGGAAGTTGGACATATACGTGAACAACAAAAAAATCGAATCTGTCGTCGTTAGCGTCAAGAAAAAAGAAGAAAAGGTACAACAATTAGGTGCTAAGGAATGATGAAGCAAGAATAAAACCCAGCCTAAAATAGCCTGGGTTTTATTGTTAATCCTATGTTCCTATCTTTTCTGTAATTAAGTTTACCATAAAGTAATTATGTCGAATAAAATCTATATGGCAAAGAAAAACCAAATGACCATAATTAACTGGATAACAATTTTTGCAACTGCGCTACTCAAAAAGGCAAGTACGGTACCAAAGGCGATACGCAGTGACTTCTCGGCACCGTTCCTTCGTACAAGCTCCACTAGGAAAACCCCTAGAAACGGACCTACTATAATGGCAAGCGGTCCGAGGAACACGCCGAGCACAAGCGGACCAAGAATAATGCCTGCAACAGCTGCGAGCATCGACCATTTATCTCCACCATACTTTTTCACGAAATATATGTTTGAGAGCATATCGGCACCGATAAGAAGCAAAGTAAGAATGGTCATCGGTACCCAAAATGTCCACCCGAGTGATGTCGTCGCGAGCGTAAACTGATAGAGTAAAAATCCGATCCATAGAAGCAATGCATCTGGAATCACCGGTACGATTACTCCAATAAAACTGCCGATAAACAGCAGGCCAATCACAATCCAAATGGCAACTTCCATTTGATTCTCTACGCCTCCTTATGTTTTGAATCCCTTCTATCTTTCTTATACGTATTCCAGGAAAAAAGGAAGCAGATTTCCTCTTACTTTTCTTTCCGGCTGCGCGTCATCTGTTGCCAAACCGTACCACTGGCCTGTTCTCCGGCCTCGATGCGCTCTAGTGCCATCTTTACCTGAAGACTCACTTCGAACTCCGGATCATCCTGTGCTTCACGAAGGGCGGGAAGTGCCGTCTCATCCCCTACTTCATATAAGAAACGCGCTGCCCTCCAACGAACGAGTTTATTTGGATCTTCCAGCGCTTCCATCATTGGTCCAATAGCTGCCGGATCACCTAAATCGGACAATGTATCTCCCGCCGTACGGCGAACGACTGGCGATTTATCTTTCAGGGCTTCAAACAGCAACGGCAAAACATCCTTACTCTCAATCATCCCTAAATAAACCACCGCTAACCGACGAATGGATGTTTTCGTATCATGCAATGCTTTATGGAGTACAGGCACATCCTGTTCTGCCGGATTCATGCGCTCCAGAGCTGCGAACCGCTTCTCCCAATCCGGGTTATCCAACATACCTTCCACCGCTTTACCGGACAATGAATCTTCCTGCGGATGTACTCCTTCCTCTTGCGCAAATGCCTGTTCTACCAGTTGATGCAGACGTTCATCATCATAAGCTGCAGAAAGTTCCTGCGCCACTTCTTCGCCTATTTCCTCCATTGTGCCATAACGCACACCCCTGTCTTCCCATTTCCGTTCCATGACCAGGTTCGTAGAGGATCTCTGCGCTTCCAATGCTGCCCTCATAAAGCGTTCCGGCAACCCGACACGCTTTTGTTCGCCGCCCGCTTCAAGTTTAATTTGCATCGGAAGTCCACGGAACATCTGAACAAATACTTGAACTTCACCATACGCATCCTCTGCCGGGGAGGCGATATCTTCTCCAGTGTACTCTTCAGTTGTACCGAGTACAGCACGTGCCTGCGTTAAAATATCCCGCCAATCCGCTTTCGGATGCCGTTCTAGCGCAATGAAGTCAAGAACCTGGAAAACACCTGTAACTCCAGGGATATCTAATAGCTTCCGGACATGTTCCGGAGCATTTTCTAGGGAATTACGTGTATAGTTATGACTAATACCCATTGGAAGCTGTTCATCAAGATTTAGCTTCATAGAATTCGGACTGGGTGTAGGCTCAATTGATACGATTTTCAAAGCAATTCCTCCTCGATGATGTATACTACAATTATTGTAACGCAAAATAATCACAGAACCAAAATCCAACTAAACTTATTGGAATTTTTATCTTTATGATTGACGCTTGTATGTTTACACGCTATACTAAGAATTAATAATATCATATTAAATGTAATTTTCTTATCGAGAGCGGTGGAGGGACTAGGCCCGATGAAGCCCGGCAACCGGCGGTACGTCCGCAAGGTGCTACATCCTACAGAACATAAAGTTCTGAAAGATAAGAAAGGATATGTACTGTTCCTCCTTTCTTCTCTTCAGAAGAAAGTTTTTTATTTTAAAGGAGGATGTCCTATGGAACGACCCGTGACCATTCGTTATCAACAACTCAATCTGGCTGCTACGGTGCATTACCCGTGTGCTTCAGCCCGCAAACAAGAAGACAAACGCTGGCCTGCTGTGATTATGTGCCATGGCTTTATCGGCAATCGCATCGGAGTGAATCGGCTTTTTGTAAAAGCCGCACGTAGGTTAGCAGAAGAAGGATATTTCGTACTTCGCTTTGACTATGCGGGCTGCGGAGAAAGCGAAGGAGAGTACGGGGCATATGGCATGGACAGCTTCATTGAACAGACGAGACGTGCACTTGACTATACGCTAAGTATCGATTGCATCGATAATTCTCGTGTTTTTCTGCTCGGTCATAGTCTGGGCGGTGCGGTAGCCCGTCTAACCGCCGAAAAGGATAGTCGTGTCTCATCACTTATTTTATGGGCTCCAGTTGCCCACCCTTTGACAGATATTACGCGTATTGTAAGCCGTCCCGCTTATGAACAAGCCATGCGTGAAGGCCGTACTGAATATAGCGGTTACCATTTATCCGATGCATTCTTCTCTTCGCTTGCAGAAACGCAGCCACTTGCACCAGGCTCTTCCCTGCTAAGCGATGTACTGATTTTGCATGGAACACGGGATGAAGATATTCCTGTAGATGCTTGCTATCTGTATGAAGGAATGCTGCGTCAACGAACGACCGGCCAGTGCGAAGCATTCGCGCTTGAAGGTGCAGACCATACGTTTTCGTCTGTACCAGCTTCAGAGGAATTGTTTGATTATACGTCTAACTGGCTGAAAAAATTAGAAAATCGTACTGTGAATTGGAGCGATTGGGTGATATGATTTTAGCTGCTTAATGCAGCTTTTTTTCTTTCTCTTTCTAATGATAGACTTAAAAACAAAAAGGAGAGACTACATGGAGAGAAAATCATTGCCCAAGCGGTTCCATCTGGCATTATTCTTTACTTTCATTTGCATTTTTATCTGGTCTGCCATTGAACCGGCCGACCGCTTCACCTGGTGGCTGGAAGTTCTCCCTACTCTTATCGGTATCGTGCTTATTGTTACAACGTATCGTTCCTTCCGCCTTACGTCCCTGCTCTATTTCCTAATTTGGCTACATGCTATTATTCTTGTAGTTGGAGGTCATTACACGTACGCGGAAGTACCCTTGTTCGATTGGGTACGGGATACGTTCGGCTGGGAACGCAATCATTATGACCGCCTGGGTCACTTTGCTCAAGGCTTCATTCCGGCCATTCTTGTACGGGAAATTCTTGTGCGTACATCTCCATTGCGGCATAGCTCCTGGCTTCCCGTACTTGTTGTAAGTGTTTGTCTTGCTTTCAGCGCCCTTTTCGAACTTTTTGAATTTGCGGTCGCATTGGCAACAGGAACCGCCTCTGAAGCTTTCCTTGGTACACAAGGAGATGTATGGGACACGCAATGGGATATGCTGTTTGCCCTTATTGGAGCTACGGCATCCTATATTACCTTGCATAAACTTCACGACCGTTTTTTGAATTACGTACTTAAAGCCCCAGAATAAACTCAAGAGCTTATCGCGCTTTCATGCGGTAAGCTCTTTTTTTGTAAAGATACAGTAAACTTTCAGTAAATGCTATAGGTTTTTCTCCGTTGTTTTCTTATAGTTTTATACGAAAGATGTTAAACGAAAGGTTGGGTTCACAAGTGCAGGATACGATCATCGAAGAATTAAAAACAGAAATTACTGAACTGGTTAACATGGTACGCGATAATTTTTTGTTGGCCACCAAAGCATTCGAAGAAAAAGATACGACTGTTGCAGGGGAAATCATCGCAAGGGATGACAAAGTAAATATGCTTACAGAAGGAATCTCCAAGCGCAACCTTTCGGCCATCGCGTTGCAAGCACCGGTCGCAACCGACCTTCGCATGCTGGGTGCTTACCTAAAAATCGTCACAGACCTGGAGCGAATCGGTGACTTGGCTGTAAGTATCGCAAAAGCCGTAATCCGTTTAGAGAAAACAAAGCAAGCACTGCCTCTGTTCGATATCATCCATATGTCCAACGAAGTGAACAAAATGATGAATCTTGTTATTCATTCTTTCCTATCTGAAGACATCAGTGAATTGCGTTCATTGAATGAAAAAGATGATGTAATCGACTCCTTGCATCGCCAAAACGTAGAAAAGATCGAGGAAGCGCTTGAGGTACAACCGCACAATTTCAGAGAAGCGATTCAATACATTAAAGTACTGCACGCTTTGGAGCGTATCGGTGATCATATTACGAATATCGGTGAATGGACGGTGTATATGAAAGTCGGCAATATCGTTGAATTGAATCATTGATTCATTTTATAATTTTTAGCTATATGACGCCAAGGGTACTGATTATCCATAAAGGAAGAAAAAAGAACCATGGTACCGCATTAATTTGGATAATACCGGATAATCAGCACCCTTGAAAACATTAAGAATGTATGAAGTTGCTTCTTAGATATTTTGTGTTCGTCATCAATAAAAGAAAAAAAGCTCCACAGTAAGAAGAAAAAGTATAAACAAAGACAGACGTAAAATGTTTCGTAACACATCAGGTGCGCTAGACTCAGGCCCTGCTACAGAGCTAGCTAGATGTCCCAAACGATTGAAGCGGAACACCTCGATAGCGCATGTTACAAGTAAACCATATACACTTGTCTTTACGACAGATTGCTTCAAAAAGAAGAGTGAAAAAATGATGAATATAAAAGGAAAAAACGCGAGAAGGAGCATCACCTCTTTCTCCACCTTTCTTCTAAAGTAACATAAAATACAATACCTTCCCTTGTTGAATCACTTCATAACCTTTTTCGAGTTTGCGCCTTAAAACCCTTCAAAAATCTACCACTTTGTTATTTATATAAGAACCTATGCTGTTATCTCCGATTGTTAACTCCATGACAGGATGTTACCATATGGCGTATAGTTAAGTTGATCAGCAAATAAAGTAACACTTCTGTCAGCTTAGGGATTTTACTGCCCGTTGGACCGGGATAAATATACACAGTGGGAGAGATACATATGCACAAATGGGCTTACTTGTTCATTGCTGCGGGAGCGGCACTCTGGGGCGTCATTTCGATATTTGTCCAATTTTTATACTCCTGCGGTTTTACCGCACTTCAAGTAGTCGCTATCCGGGCAATTAGCTCTGCACTTCTTCTGGCAGGGTATGTAGCATGGCGAAATCGGTCATTATTAAAGATAGCACCAACAGATATAAAGTATTTCATCGGAACCGGCCTTTTTAGCATTGTATTCTTTAATTGGTGTTATTTTACTGCCATTAAGGAAACATCAGTCTCAGTCGCCGCCATTCTATTGTATACGGCTCCGGCATTCGTTACCATTCTCTCACGCATATTGTTTAAAGAATGGCTAACTACAAGAAAAGTGACAGCATTGCTCATTACCTTTCTTGGCTGTTCATTCGTTATTGGCCTCTTCCCTTCCACCGGCGATTCGGTTTCCTTGTATGGACTTACAATTGGGATCGGAGCAGGATTCGGCTATGCGCTGTACAGTATTTTTGGCAAATTTGCCCTGAAAAAGTATCATACGTTAACCGTAACAACATACACCTTCCTCGTTGCTGGGATAGGCATTCTCCCTGTCAGTCATTTGTGGACGTCCGCGCATCTGTTTCTTGATTGGAAGGTAATCGGCTACAGCATCGGATTAGGACTATTTCCTACCGTGCTCGCTTATTTGCTCTATACGTACGGATTATCCCATGTCGAATCAAGTCGCGCTTCCATTACTGCTACAGTCGAACCGATTGTCGCTGCATGCGTCGGTATCATTCTTTTCGGGGAAATGCTTACCATCTGGCAAATTTTCGGTATCCTGCTCGTCATTGCCGCCGTAGCAAGTGTACAGAAGCCGGAACAGAAAAGAGAACCAAAAGCATTTACATGAGACCTTTTCACAATTTCAACACAACCTGCTAGTATAATGGATATGCACAAGCGTTAGAACACATAAGATTATAGGAGGAAAGAGGTCGTAACTATGAAAAAAATAATCATCTTTCTAATAGCTGCCCTCACGATGATGACCACACAGGTGTCTGCCCATTCTCGCATGGTAGACAGTTCGCCTAAGAGCGGAGAAGTAATGACAAAGCCTGTGCAGGAAATTACAGTAACATTCAGTGCAAACATCGAGAAAGTAGGCAAGATAGAAATTAAAAACGAGCAAGGAACAAATATTCCGGTAAGCAAGGTTGATGCTGGCAACGCTACATTAAAAGCGACATTGGACAAACCACTTCCGAATGGAACCTATACGGTAAACTGGATGAATATCGGGGAGGACGGACATAGCCTACGAGGTGATTTCTCCTTCCAGGTAAATGCACCAAAAGAAGAACCGAAGGCTGAGAATCCGGCACAGTCGAAAGCGGATGAACAGTCCGAAGCACAACCAACCGATTCACAAGAAACAAGTCCAGCGGCCGACGGGCAATCGAACACGTCTCTTTTCATCGGTCTTATTATTGCCGTCGTTCTACTCGCCATCATTGTTACTTTTATTATTCGCAAAAAACGTTCATAAATAAGAAAAACCGCAGGAAAAATACCTGCGGTTTTTCTTATTTATGAAGTGGCAAAATGTATCTTAACGTATAATATCCATGTTTTATCAACGCTCCCCCATCGCCAGTAAAACTCGGATTTGGAACGTTAAGGGGGAGCTGGACACAAAATTCAACTTTTTTATGGCTATCCTATTTATTATCTCGGGAAAAAGAATGTATAACTTGTCATCGAAAGCTCTATAACAAATTATACATTTACTCATTTCAAATCACCTGCACATAGTGATGAGTAGTTCATTTTTAAATTCCATGCTTACTACTTACAACCTGATAAGATCCTTCCGTTTCCCATGACAGCGGCTCATCCAACATAAATTTATTCAGTACATTTCCAACTATCCGAGAAACATTATTATCATAATTGTTGTAAGATAGGCTCCCAAGGAAAGCGATTGAGCCCGTTGAAAAAACGGCTCCTCCATTTGGTGTCGGGAAATAAGTCATATCAGCTCGAACTCTTGGGTTCTCAGCACCACCTAAACCAGGACCGGGAGAAAACATTTCTTCTGTAACTGGATTGTACGTATTAGTATGACCTTCAGAAGACGCAAGGAGCATAGTCTCTGGTGGGGTTCCAAGTGAAAGATCATACGCATCGATTTCAAGCCCTGCCGCACCTCCGCCAACTAAGCCAAAATTGCCGATCAACTCGTCTGCACCGACCCCCTCGAAAATCCATGAAACTCTTGGATCAAAGCTATCAGGGTTTCGACGATAATAGGAGGACACATCAAATCCTTGAGCCACAAACCCAACTCCGGTAAGTTTTTGAGGAGCCCTTCCTCTATGCCTCCAAATTCCACCATATTCTCCGCTAAAGCTCAGATGTAATTCTCCCGCTTCAGCCTTCCATGTATTTACAGCGTGTTTTTTGCGGACCTCTATGATTTCCGGTTTTTCTGGACTATATTGAATAATCCAATAAAAACCATTAGCACCTAAATACATAAATCTTCCACCAAGATGTTGGTATTCTTCAATACCATCTAACATATTTTTCGAGTAATATTCTGGGTGAGAGCCGGTAAGCACGACATTATATGGTTCTAGAAGGTCAACTCCTTCTTCATGAAGATCATGATCCGTAATGACATCAAAGTCATATCCCATTTCTGTCAACCAATCTACCAAATGTAGATCGGCATTGAATTGCCATAATGAAGGAGATAGGTTAGTTTTAACTTTTGGTCTCATGTTGAGTATAGGTCGAAGCGGAGATGAATAACATGTACCACTACCATCCGAATGTGTCTCGTATGTGGAATGCCCATATTCCCAATGTTCCATAAGGTACATGTCATGTTGTTCTATAATGGGGGCTCTCGCAGTCATCAATTGGGTAAGAGGACCATCATGAAATTTTGTGTTTGCATAAGCGAGATAACTAGCAGTTGGTATCAAAAATGCAATTTTAGCCGTGGCTGTTCCTTTTTTAGGTCTTACGAAAAAAGGAACATAGTCTTCATCTGCTCCAGCTTTCACATGTGCCGCATAAACGCCACTCTTAAAGTTATCAGGGATGTCAAATTCAAAATCCACCTCCCACTGGGCATCAGTAAGGTCATCATCGTGAAAATGAATCGCACCATATTGATCCGGGGCATGAATAAAATTATGCTCATCACCTGTCCAATTGTAACCTGTCATTGCTCGGGCTGGTAAATTACTAGTTGTTCCATGTAGTTTGTTCTTTGATTTATCTATAATCTTGCTAGGTTCTTCTATTCCATTGCGACCAATGTTATCTGCAAAGTCCCATGCTGCTACTAAATCATCAAAAGGAGCCTCTATACATTGCTCCATTTCTTGTTGTGTGAGTGAACGATCGGCAAGACGTGGTCTATCTATTTTTCCATTATATATACCTTTTACAATGTCCTTTCTGGATGTCTTACTTTCTAGATATCCTGCTATAATAAAAGGAGCTTCATTTTCAGTTTCAGGTTTTAGTTTTATAACTTCTGTACGATGTGCTGTCATTTTTTCTAGAGAATAACGAAGAGAAAATCTACCATTAAATGTCTCAACTATAGGTTTTTGAAATACGGTTACTGTACCGGTTGATGTATCAAAAGACGCTCCTACAAAAAACCAGCATCTTTCCACTAATTTTTTCCCAGTGCTTATTTTCTCAACCTTCCCACTACCGTCTCCAATCCACAAAGCGAGGCATCCACCTTTATCTATAAACAGACCATAGCCAGCTTTTGTTTCATCATTCCATTTCGTCAGAAGTCCTTGAACCCCTTTATCTGGTGTGGTTGGCCAAATCATAGCTTGTAAAGAAAAACTATGAATATCTCTAAATAAAGGGTCATCTGGAACATGTACATACGATCCACTGTGAATTTTCTGTCTTCTTCCTTTATATTCTTTTTTAATATTTGTATCGATCGGTTTAATCTTAAGTCCTGGTCCCTCAGGGTTTATATCCCCGTGGATCAATTGAACGATTTCAGCCTGGTATTTCTCATGATTTTCACAATTAATCATAAACTTGATTTTTTGCCCCGGTTCTACTCTAAGTTTGTCTGCATAACCATTAATAGTCACGATTTAACACTTCCTTTATAGTAGTTTATACTTCAACCCCATATTTTTTTAATCTCTTAAGAAAAAGTCCATGTTCAGCTGCTTCTACTGAGTCGAAACTTTCATCCAAAAATATGGTAGGACGTTTGCCTCGCTCACCTGGATATTCTCCTAAATGCCATTCCTCTTCTGGTTTAGTACAAATAATGACATCTTTTCCTTCCAATTGTTCATGGTGTCTTCGAAAATATCTCAAAACGAGACCAAGATTTTCACTATGTTTACCGATGGGATTCATTCTGTGTTCTTCTATTAGTTCTTTTGTGATAAGTGGTTTTATTACTGTTTCAAAAATTCTTTTGTCTATATCCAAGTAGACAGCACTATCTTTAGTTTTTTCAGTCATATTCTTCCCTCCATTATTAATTTTGTTGTTAATGTGGCAGTCATTTGATCGGAATAGGCATTATTGGTAATGCAAATCTTGATTAAGTTTAATATCACCTCCCCGGATACCTTAAACGTATCTCCATAAATAGTATTTGTCGTCTTATCTTTTATGGTTGATAATGATAAAATCCCATCCAGATCAGCTCCCTTCATTTTTTATCCGCAAATCTATTTATCCCTGTAATGAATTAACCACTGATGCTATCGGCTATTAATTAAATTTATTTATTTTTATCTATATAAATTACACTTGATAGTTTGACAGGGGGAGTGTGGTTGGAAGGAGGCGATTCGGAAAAAAGAAGAGGTTGGATGCACCCTGCGATCCGGCAAAAAAAAGCCACTATGTCTTTTTCCGACCGCTCTCGCCCACCGCCCTTCCTTCTTCTCTTACCTCTCATCATAAAAATTTGTCGATGTATCAAATCAGATGTATATAGATGTATATCAGTACTCGTTACTTCACATTCTCTTCTTTAATTAAAAACTTATACAAAAAAGCACTTTGAATTAGCTCTACTTCATTGTAGAACTGTTTCAAAGCACCATTACTTTGATAACTTATGTACTTGTTTATAATGAACCATATCGAAGGTAGATTTTTTTACATCAAAAATATTTAAAATAATTTAAATATAAAAAATATTATTTTTATTTAAATATTATAATATATGTGATAATTTGTAAATAGTTTAACGAAAGATTGTTAGGTTGTCGTGCTCGCTTCTTGCTCCAGCCAAGCGGCCGTGTCCCAATTAAGCAAACTTCTCCATTGCACTCATAGTAACATCGGCATTTTGAACAAACTATAGACTCTTTACCAACATAATTTTTTCATTTGAATAAAGAAAATACTTGACTTTTTAGATAAGTATTTATATTCTAAACTACAGATTAGTTGTTTTGAGCGAGCGCTCGGTCGATAATGCTATTTCAGCAGGTATCCCTTCTCACTACCATAAAAAGGAGGGATAAGCACAACTTTTATCATGGAAATGAAATGGAAGTATTAAGGGCATTCCCTATGTCGCTGAACTTTTGTCGGTACATTAAATAGCTATTGGAGGGGTTAAGATGTCAAACAAAGATATCGTACTCTACACTGAAGAAAAAGGAATCGCAAAAATTACACTAAACAGACCGGAAGTACTAAATGCTTTAAACCGAGATGTACTAGAGCAGCTCTCATCCATCATGGACAGAATTAAAATTGATGATAGCGTAAAGGCAGTGATACTTACCGGTGCCGGAGAAAAAGCATTTTCCGCTGGTGCGGACATTCAGTTTCTCAATAAAGCTACTCCTCTGGAAGTAAGGGATTTAGCACGGTTAGCTGTTACAGTTAATAATAAAATTGAGTCATTGGGTAAAGTAGTTGTTGCTGCTATAAATGGATTGGCACTAGGAGGTGGGCTTGAGTTAGCTGAATCCTGCACGCTCCGGTTTTCAGCTAGCCATGCTAGATTAGGACATCCTGAAGTCCGTATTGGAGCCATTG
Organism: Aneurinibacillus migulanus; assembly: GCF_001274715.1. Taxonomy (GTDB): domain Bacteria; phylum Bacillota; class Bacilli; order Aneurinibacillales; family Aneurinibacillaceae; genus Aneurinibacillus; species Aneurinibacillus migulanus. The sequence continues at coordinate 3,536,755 of NZ_LGUG01000004.1, forward strand.
CCGGTTTTGGGGGAACTACGAGGCTTCCCAGACTTATAGGTAAGGGACGTGCTGTAGAACTGTTGCTCACCGGAAACTCGATAAGTGCAGACGAAGCTTACAGAATTGGACTGGTTAATAGGATTGTTGAGCCTGATAAGTTACTATCGGAAGCTGAAACCCTTATCCTAGAAATTCTGTCTCAGGCTCCTCTTGCAGTAAAAATGACTTGGGAGGCAATCCATCGGGGCTGTAATCTAACTTTAGAAGAATCCTCACTTCTCGGTGCAGATTACTTCGGTCTAATCGCTTCCACAGAAGATTTCAGAGAAGGAACAAAATCATTCTTAGAAAAAACTAAGCCATCCTTTAAAGTAAGATAGTTATATCAAAGCTTATTTTTGCAGACTTTACATGGAGAGGTGGGCATGGCAAGCTAATTCACCTAGCGAAATTTTATGGTATCGCCCGTTTCGTAAGACTCCATGCCCATAGAAGCTCCATGTAAAGCCGACTACCAGCGAGATGTTTCCAGTTTTTTATTCTTTTTCCCTTTGGTACAAGCTCTCGATAACCTCGTACAGAAGCGATGCAGCAAGTTTTACTGTGCGACCATCTTCGTCAAGCTCTGGATTAATCTCGGCAATATCGAAGCTAGTCACCTTCTCGCTTCGGATCGCTTCTTTCAACAGACGTCTTAGCATCTTTGGTTCTAGGCCAAACGGTTGCGGCGCGCTTACGCCCGGCGCCCAGCTTGCATCCAGCACATCACTGCACAGCGTAAGCATAACCGCCTCATTTGCATCTATAAATGCTCGAATTCGCTCTATCACGTGTTCAGGGCCGGAAGAATAGATTTCATCTTCGCAAATATATTCGCAACCGTACTGCTCGGCCGTTGCAAATAAATGCTTTGTGTTACCGCTTCTTTGAATTCCAACACACATATAGTGGAACGTCTTGTTCTCTGCAGCAAGCTCATCACCGATCTGTCGAAACATCGTACCTGAACTCACGGTTTGATCATACGGACGCATATCAAAATGCGCGTCAAAATTAAGGATACCAATGAATTTTCGATTTTCTAGATGTCTCTTCTCACCTACATAATGCCCGTATGCCACTTCATGTCCGCCGCCGATAATGATGGGAAAGATGCTTACATCCAACATTTTTTTAACCGCTTCTCCCAACTCATCCTGTGCCGTTTCTAGCTCTTTATCATCACAGCTTATATTGCCAAAATCATATAAAACGACCGACTCGCCAAAATGCCATGGAAGAGAAGCTAACGCTTTACGGATCGCATCAGGGGCCTTATAAGCACCTATTCTTCCTTTATTTCTGCTTACACCTTCGTCACATCTGAAACCGATAAGCCCGATGGCCGTGCCGCTGTGCTTTCCCTCAATCGACGATAAATCTTGTATTCTAACAACCTGATGCAGCCTGAACATATCTATTTCCGTCTTACTGTCTATTCTTCCCGCCCAGCATTTTTCGTCTGTTACTGTATACATTCGTATCCCCTCTTTTCTTTTTGGAAAAATATCTTGCTCCTTTTACTGCTGTAAAGCGGTTTCACATCTGCGCACTTTCTTGCGAAGCTTCTTATATTCACTTTACAATATAAACAATATTCACTCTATCTATAAAGTAAAAATATTATTATTATGTAGAACTTTTATCTATCTTAAAAAGAGTATCTTGTATGCGTAATATTCATAAAGGAGAGTGACAAATGAAATATACTGCTAAATTTTGTCCTAATAACTGTGAGAAAGAAATAAAGCAAGTAAAAGATAAACTTGGGCAATTACCTGATATTGAGATAGTTGATGATTTTTGCGTACTTTACTGTGGTCAATGTCTGGTGCAGCCTTTCACCTTACTTAACGGTAAGAATATTGCCGCCGATAATGCGAAAGATCTGCTGGAAAAAATTTACGCATACATGGAGGAAGCAAAAGCCAAATGTTAAGGTATTACAGCGGCCGTGGTATTTTTCCCGGTCGCTTTACTTTGAAAGAATCAAGCCTGAATTTTTTTGTATTCCTCTTACCTGCTTACCAAAAAGCATTTTTCTGTGTCATGGGACCCCATCTTCCGATGGTTACACGACACGGTGTTTTCCTAAAGCCATCAGAACATATTTTAGAAGAACTGGCAAACGTAAGGGAACCTATCGTCTTATGTGCACATAGCCATATGCCAAGAAGCGTCTACCTGTCTAATGGTCAGCTCATATGGGCACCATGAAAAGCCGTTGCTTACTCGTGGTTCACATAGGAAGTACGAGAGACATACACAGGATGCTTAGATACAATCTTTTTCCCGAAAGAAGGATTGTGCTGACTGGAATAAAATCTCTGCTGTCTTTATTACCGAATCAAAGTCTACCCATTCTACAGGTTCATGTAAACCAAAGCCTGTTGGACCGATATTCACTGTAGGAATGCCTGCTTGCTGGAATATCGCAGCATCTGTCCATACGCCCCAGCCTACACGTTGTACATCTCGATTCATCACGTTCTGAAAAGCTTGTTCCACACTTTTCGCTATTTTCTCATTCGGCTCGCAATAAAAGGAAGGACGGCTAAAATACCAGTCAATTTTAGCATCATGGCAGCCTTTATAAACAACTTCCTCTATTTCTCTTTTTACATTCTCTATATCCTCAGATGGAAGAGTACGCCTCTCAATATGAATAGTACATTCAGATGCATAAGTGGAAACGCCGGTACCACCTTGAATAAGGCTTACGTGCATAGAGGCCGGTCCTACAAGATTTTCCGTTCTATTTCGCAATGTAGTTTGCTCTAGCTCATTTAAACCTACAAGAATACTTCCCATTTTAGAAATGGCACTCTCACCGATATCCCAGCGGCTTCCATGAGCGCTTTTCCCTTGTGTAACCACCTTCCCCCAGAGAAATCCCTTGTGTGCTACTACCATGTTCAAATCGCTTGGTTCAGTTAAGATACATGCATCTGCTTGATGTTTTTGTACGAAGTCGTCCGCACCAATACTCACATATTCTTCATCACAAACAAGAGCAAGAATAACCTTTCCTTTGAAATTCCAATGCTTAGCTAGGGCAGCCGCCGTGCTCAAGACTGCCGCAAGTCCTCCTTTCATATCACAGCTTCCACGCCCGTATACTCGATTCCCCTCAACTTTAGGCTCGAAAGGTGGAATGGTCATTTCCTCAACACCTACAGTGTCTAAATGTGCACATAAGCACAATACCGGGCCATCTCCCTCCCCAATTTCAGCATACACATTAGGACGACCTGGCACTACTTCTTCTATCCGAGCTTTGATTTGGTGATGAATCAACCAGTCTCTCACATATGTCGCTATTTGCATTTCGTTGTTATCTTGTTCTGGAGCAAGATTTGGATTAATAGATGGTATTCGAATCATTTCACGTAAAAGATGGAGCATTTCTGAATGGTTAAAAGGTGACATGATTTCGCAACCTCCTTACTTATCTTGTTTTACTTGTGTGGTATATTCCTGAATACGTAAAAGACTACGTTTCCAGTTTGCTTCAACTATATTAAGGGCTAACGGCAGATTTTTTTGTTCCAACGCTTCTATCATCCGGTTATGATCATCACAAGAAAGCTGGACATCTGCTGCCTTATCAAAATAGTACAGCTCTAATCGCTTTAGCTTTTGCTTTACTCCTGTGAGAATGCGTGTAAGCTCCTGGTTTCCGGAAAGCTCAATATAAACAGAGTGGAATTCATTGTCTACCTCTAGCGCCTTTAATTGGTCTCCTTCTTCCATCGCATTTCTAAGTTTTTGATTCGTTTCTACCATCATTTGCAAATGTTGATGGTTTATTTGCTCGAAAGCTTGTTCCATAGCCAGCCGTTCAAGAGACCATACAATAGAGTAAAGTTGAAATGCATCATGAAAGTCGATAGGAGATACTACGGTTGAACGATTAGGCTTAGTCCGTACGAATCCCTCGTCTTCTAGCCGTAACAAAGCCTCTCGTATAGGTGTTCGACTTACACCCAATTGTTCAGCTAATTCTTTGTCACGTACTTGTTGACCAGGCTCAAGCTTCCCCTGTACAATCCAGTCTCGTATAATTATATAGGCTTCTTCGCGAACGAACGTACGCCTAAGCTTTTCTGTAGAATGTGAAGATACCAACAATAAAACCTCCTTGACAAAATATCCATTATGCTATTCACTAATATGTAATATATCACATATCAGTTTGAAATTCCATTTATTTTCTAGGAGGTCCATCCATGGGAGAAATCAATTGGCAACTGAATCGACACAAGAGTCCTCACCCCTCTGCTTTTTCTGTGGTGAATAAAGAGGAAATAAGGAAGGCGATGCGGTTCCATCAAACCGTTCCAGATTATGCACCTACTCCTCTTCACTCGTTATCTTCATTAGCTAATGAATTAGGCATTCAACGTATTTTTGTTAAAGATGAATCTTATCGATTCGATTTAAACTCTTTCAAAGTGTTAGGCAGTTCATATGCCCTGGCAACTTATTTAGCCAGAACACTCCAAACAGATGTAAATTCCTTCTCTATAATAAAAGAAAAAGTAAAATCCTTGCCTGTACATACCTTTGCGACAGCGACAGACGGGAATCATGGTAGAGGATTGGCTTGGTCTGCCAAAATGCTGGGTCAGCGCTCTGTCGTTTATATGCCAAAAGGGGCTTCCGCCTATCGCCTACAAATGATTCGGGATTTAGGTGCTCAAGCAGACATTACAAATAATGATTATGACGATACGGTGCGTTTTGTCTCTCAATTGGCAGAGCAACAAGGATGGACGCTTGTGCAAGATACGGCCTGGGAAGGTTATACTGACATCCCTACTCTTATTATGCAAGGATACTTAACGATTATTGGCGAATTCCTGGAACAGTTTACAGCTATGGAGAAAAAGGGGCTGACCCATGTAATCCTGCAAGCCGGTGTAGGCTCATTTGCTGGAGCAATGGCCGGAGCATTACAACAACTGACGAAGACGCCGATAAAATTCATCATAGTCGAACCAAACCAAGCGGATTGTTTCTATCAATCTGCACGTACGGAGGATGGTTCTTCAAAAGCTGCAAGCGGAAATCTTTCTACGATTATGGCTGGCCTATCTTGCGGCGAAACGAACCCGATTTCATGGGATATTTTAAAGAATATAGCGGATTGCTTTGTTTCTTGCCCTGATCGTGTAGCCGCTAGCGGAATGCGTATCCTTGGGAACCCATTACATACTGATCCTCGAATCGTTTCCGGGGAGTCTGGAGCTGTTCCCCTTGGATTATTATTTGAACTATGTAGAAACCCTCTTCTAGCTGAACTGAAGAAATTGCTTGCCTTGGATTCTTCTTCTCGGGTGCTTGTAATTAATACAGAAGGTGATACTGATCCAGAAAATTATCGAAAAGTGTGTTGGGATGGAATGTACTCAAATAACAGGGAATAAGAATAATACGACGTTCTATCATGCTGTAGAGAAAAACCGGAATTTGGCCAAATACGGCTATATTCCGGTCTTTTACAGGCGGCTATCTTTTTTCATTATTCAACTACACCGTACGTTAGAATCTCTACCGTCGGAGTAACTGTAACAGTGGCCTTTGAAAACGCCTTCGGCCAATTGTTCTCGACCTTTTTCCAATATTGATATTGCTGTGCGCGGGCCTTCCATCCAAATCCAAATGGATCTAACTTACGTGCTTGCACTTTTTTTATTAATCCGTTGAGTTCTTTTTCAAGTTGATCGGTAATAACAGCAACCAAACGTTCCTGTTCTTTTTTCATATCCACATCAAATGTACGCTCTGACAGTACCACGGTACATTTCATCTTCATATCAAAGAAAAAACGGTCATCCTTATGTTCAACTGAAATCTTGTGGCCTATGTCACTCACATTTACCGTTATATAATCCGTTCCTTTTGTGTCCTGAAGGACGTTTGGTTTCTTAAATGAAAGACGAGGCATACGAACCGTAAACACTACGGGCATTTTCGCTTTCTTCTGCAACATAAGGAGCAACGCACTTTCCCGCCGACTTAGCGACATGACATATTCCCCTTGTTTATTCAGCAGTGCAGATCCAGTTACCACGAGCCCTTTTTCTTCTTTTTTTATTTCAGAAATAGCGGGCGTAATTCCCTTATCGAAAAGGAGAATATGAGCATCCTGTGCCGTGGTAAAAACAGTATTATTATACTTCTTCCCCACATCAATGACTTCTGTTAGATAAAGAGGGAGTATAGGTTTATCTGTAAATTCACTGTTCATAACAGAAGAAATCGAGTCCTTTACAGCCACGATTCGCATCGTTCCTGTATTTTTCGGATCGCGGTAGATAACATCGAGATACGGCATAAGGCCTTGTTTTTTTAGCATTCGCTCGCTAAACATAAGCACTTGCAGCTTTCCGGGACTTATTATCCCGGGACTTGTACTGTTAAATACTTCTCTTCCCTGTCTGTTTGTATGTACCTTGGACCCGTATACTTGAAACATTTTTTCTGACTCTTTACTAAAGTTAGGGCTTGCCTGGTACATCATCAATTGATGATCTTCAGTCATATCAAAAGCATAGACTAACGGCATCGTCGTATCCTCTACATTCACCCGATCTCCACAACCCGATGCGATTACGAGCAGCAAGCACGCGAGGATTGCTTTTGTACGCTTTGCCATCTACATTCTCCTCCTCTTCCAACGCATATACATGGTGATGTACAGAAAAAACAAAAAGGGAAAGGCATAGATAACAAAATAGCTGACCTGACTCCACCATGTACCTAGATCTTCAAGCTCGTTATACGTTGGCATATAGAAAAAGGAAGCTGTAATAAAAAGGAACAACAACATATAAGTAGGGAGTTGCCAATTTCTTTTACTAAAGAGCTGCCCCATACTGTTTGTGATAGATAAAGCATATGGAATGATCGATGTTGAAAGAATGAAAAGGTAAAACGACAAAAAAATAATTTCAAATCGCTCAAGAAAGGGAAGCTGAAGCGGCTTTACTAAGGTGAGCGAAGGCCATAAATAATGCGTAACCCCGTCTGGGCTAAAATACAAAAAACAAATCAATGTAATATGAAGATACACGACAAGGCTAAGGCTATTAGCAATGACAATCCCTTTTGCAGCATTCTGTTTACGTTTTAGATACGGATAGAGAATAAACGCCAATTCAAACCCAAGAAACGCCACCACAGTTGTTTTTACTGCATCAAAGACAGGAAGCCACCCTTCCTTCAATACAGGCAACATGAAATCCAAGTGAGCATTTTTTAACGGGATCGTCAATAAAACGGGTATCCAAAGTGTGAAGAAAAAGACAAATTCCGCGTATCGAGCTAGAATTCGAACGCCACCGCAGAGAATCATATAGGTTGGAATCAGAAAAAGAATCACTAATACATAATTACGGGTTTGAGGCAAAACCCAGACTTGGGTCACCAATACTGCAAAATAAAGAAGAACAATAACAGACAGCAGGGAATACAAAACCCAGATAATCAGCCATGTTTTTCCGAGCCATCTCCCAAGATAGCGTGTAAGTACATCAAGCAAGGTATCTCCCGGGTGCTTGGACATAATACCAACAATGCATAGGCTAACAATGGTTGTGAGGGACCAACCAATGATAATTGATATCCACCCGTCTGAGCCCGCTTTCTTCGCCACATCTGCTGGGAGCGTCAGGATACCGGTTCCTAGTTGAGTTCCATGAATGGCGAGGATATATTGCATAAGCGTAATCTCATTCTTTATAGGTTTGTTCATGTATCCTTCCAACCTCTTTTCAGCAGGCTCTTGATACACAATTAGGCGAAGCACATTTATATTGAAAGCGATTTTATCAGCAAGCCATCTATATACGCAAGCACCTTTTTATGCTACTTTCCTGTATTTGTTACTATGTGAAATTGGATATAAAAATATACTTTGTATATAATTGGTTTAATTTGGGGTTATTTGGGAGGGCGTTAATTAGCAAGAGGGTTAAAAAGAAGGAAAGGGGAAAAAGAGGAGAAGTTGGAGTCGCTCTGCGCTTTGACTGCCTTCATTGATCAGCCTATTCCTTATCCAACCTCGTCTCTCTTTCTTACCTCAGTATTATAAGAGTCGATTTACCAAGTCAGATATAGTTTACAAACTTGAAATTACTGACTGAGCCTGGCTACCGCGCAATCGAACATAATTCGGGCAGCGAAAGCGGTTGTAACATCATGATGATCATACAAAGGATTCACCTCAGCGATATCAAATACGTCAACAACTGTATATAATTGCTCCAGCATGGACATGCATTGTACAGGGGTCAGTCCTCCTGGTTCATTCGCTCCCGCTCCCGGTGCATAGGCAGGGTCTAGCACATCAATATCGAATGTTAGATAAATCTTATCTACTCCCTGTAAAGCGGTTAACGCCTGTTCAACAACCGCTTGCGGTGTACTTTGATGTACTTCTCTTGCGGTAATCTGCACAATTCCGCTCTCTTTTAGATATGCTTCGTACCACGGGTAGTTATAGCTGCGCACCCCGATTTGCACGATATGCTCAGGTTTTACCCCCGGTAATTCCAGCGCTCTGCGCATCTGGCTGCTCTGTGAGAATTTTCCTTGAATAGGGGAATCATCCACCAGGTCAAGATGTGCATCAAATTGAATAATACCAATATTTCCTTCTGCACAATCATGCAACGCTTTAATAATCGGGTATGAAACGGAATGATCGCCGCCCAAAACAAATGGAAAGATATTCTCCCCCACCAAACCTTTTATTTTATTCTCTGCGTTTTCAAACGTTTTTTCTGTGCTATATGCTGCAATGTTAATGTCGCCAAAATCTTCTATACCATTTTCTAAAAGGGAAAACGTCTTTCTTTTCTCTACATCGTATACTTTATTGTCATCTATGCGATTAGAAAACCAGGAGAATGCCTCCCTGATTGCCTTAGGAGCAAAACGTGCTCCTGGTCTGCCCAACGAAGCCCCCCCGTCCCAGGGAAATCCTACAATACCAAACTTTTGATTATTCATTGCTCACAGCTCCTTTGTTTGATGTAACTTCTTGTAATTGAATCTCCTGCTTGAAATACACCCCATATATAGCCAATCCCACAATCAACCACACGACAAACAGAATATATTCAACCGTTCCCATTGAAATCGGAGTGCCGGGAATAAGCATAAGAAATAAAAATAAGCCTGAGAAAAGGGAAGCGATATAGCCCATTGCTATACCGCCGGGAATCTTGTACGGACGATGAAGATTCGGTTGTATTTTTCTCAGTCGAACACTGCTGAGTGCCATACAAAACCAGGCAATCAAAAAGGCAATCCCTCCCATGATAATTAAAGGCAGAAGCATCCCGCTTCCTAGCAAAATTCCAACAATAGATATAACTGTCATAAAAGTAAGCGTATTTGTAGGAGTTCTGTATTGTGGATGTAATTTTGCAAATGATTTTGGTAAAAATCCGGCTTTTGCGAACGACGATATTAATCGGCTTCCGGCTAACAGAAAACCGTTGAACGTCGTTATCACTCCCATTAAGGCTCCAAAAACGACAACAGTGGATAAAAATTTTGAGCCGGTTGTCGCTTCAAGCGCCAAAACCAACGGCAAATCTCCCAATTTGCCCATGCTTTCAGCCGGCATGATAAAGCCTGATACAATAATAATTAAGATATACAGCAACCCACCGACGACAATGGTTCCCACAATGGCTCGTCCGAGGTTAGAGTAGTTAATCCCACTATCCGCCTCTTCTACCGTTTTCGGAATCGTATCAAAACCATTCATAAAGAATAGAATAGCCGCCATCGCTAAAACGATACTGTTCGTCGTACCGTCTGGAGAAAACAACGGCGCCATGTTCTCTGGGGTACCCACAATGACACCGCCAATAAGGAAAACAGCGAAAGCCACAAGCATCATGACGGTCGCAGCATTCTGAAAAACTGCCGATTGTTTGGCGCCCTTCCAGTTCATATAAACAATGAAACCTACCATAAGAAAGCTAATGAGCAGGTGAGGCAAATATACCTGAGTACCAAACAGCGTATATAACGGATATGAATTCAACGCAGGGAATACATACGCTATTAATATAGCGACCGATATAGCCACCCAAGGTAAAATAATCAAATAGCCAAGGATTAAGAACCATCCACAGATAAAGGCAGGAAGCCTGCCAAGCGCTCTGAACGTATAGGCGAATTCACCACCGGAAACCCGAAGACTTGCTGTCAGCTCCCCATACACAAACCCAATCGGTATAATCATACACATAGTAAGAATAACCGCGATGATGGCACCGACACTTCCTGCGGTAGACATCCAGGCAGGTACAGAGATGACCCATCCGATCCCGATCATACTTCCAAATGCAAGCCCGAAGTAATCTTTGGCTGACATTCCTTTCTTACTCATCATTAGGAACCCCCTTTGTCATATGTATTTTTTTAGCTTTTCACTTTTATAAGCAATCTGCCTGCTTAAACAAGTGACTTACAACCTTTTAACAAGCAAATCACATGCCATTTTCTTATCAACTATCTAAATTATCTGACTAATAATCACAAAAAAACGACTATCTATGCTTATTTAAGCAAGAGCAGTCGTTTTTTTCTTAATTAAAAATCTCCTCGGTTAAAGCCTCAATAAATCGATTTTTCAAATAATAAGAACGCAAATCATATAATTTGTGTCAAATTTTTCGACACCCTTTTCTAGTCCTCACTCTTTGCTTATTTGGTACTTTTTTAGTTTATAGTATATTGTCTGCCGTGGAACTTTGAGTATTCTTGCTGTTTTGGCTATGTTGTGGTTTGTTTTATCTAAAATGTCTTGAATAATCTTCTTTTCATAGTTATCCATTAGTTCCAACAAAGACATATCATTTAGCGTTGTTTCATTTTTGCTGCTTGATACTGAATCGATAATGTACTTGGGCAAATGCTCAATCTTAATTTGTGCGCCGCTGACCGTGTTAAATGCACTTTCAATACAATTTTTCAGCTCCCTTACATTTCCCGGCCAGTCATACAAAAATAAAAACGATTTTGCCTTTGACTCGATCTCTTTAACGTTTTCATTAAACGCTTGATTATAGTGCTTAATAAAATGAGTACACAGGTGATCAATATCGTCTTTTCGGCTTCGTAACGGTAAAATTTCCACATTCACAACATTCAAGCGATAAAACAAGTCCGCTCTGAATTTACGCTCAGCTACCAGCCTTTCCGGTCGTTCGTTCGTTGATGCGATAATTCTGACGTCAACGGGTATATCTTTGTTGTCTCCGATTCTCCGAATACTTTTCTCTTCAATCACACGCAACAATTTAACCTGTAAATCAACCGGCATGGAATTGATTTCATCCAGAAAAATGGTCCCACCGTCAGCCATCTCGAAAATTCCTTTTTTATCCTGAGCTCCTGTAAAACTACCCTTCATCGTACCAAACAGTAAGCTTTCAATAAGCGAATCCGGAATCGCCGCACAGTTTTGCGCAATAAACGGACCATTATATCTTTTACTCTCATTATGAATAGAGTGCGCGAATAGTTCCTTCCCCGTCCCGGTTTCCCCATAAATGAAAATGTTCGAATCTCTTGTTGCGGCTTTCTGTAATTTTTCTTTAATCGCTATCAGTTCCGTATTTTTTGTTACAATATCATCAAACGTATATTTGGCATTAAGGTTTGATACAAGTTCATTCACAAATCTTCTCTTGCTTCCATCATTATAGTCATCCATATTTATAGAAACAATCACAGCTCCAAGCAATCCCGACTTATGTTTCAAGGGAAATGCGGAATTTACGGCATTAACCGTAAAATCGTTATTTACTTCGATGGTCTGTATTTCGTTAACAATCGGTTCCCCGGTATCCAATACTTTGAGTATCGTGCTTGTCTCCCTCGTCAGCCAGGGATATACCTCCAAAAGCGACTTTCCTAACACCTCATCGCTTCCCATTCTATTGCATATATCATTATAATTATTGTAATACAAAATATTCCCATCTTTATCCACTATACAAATCAAATCGGTTTGCTTAAAAATTTTTTTCATTTGATTAAGTTGTTTTCGGTAAATAAAAATCTCCTCCTCCCCTAGTGTATAATTATTTTACACATTTTCTAAATATTTTTACACTACCAATGTAAGCATGAAGAGCTAATCTTTACAATTAACACACCCAAGCAGTCCATACGGCAGCTTCAATATACTAGCACTCTGGTAAACAAGCAGAGATGCCTTCAAAAAATAAGCCAGATACGTTCGTATTATTGAGAACACTTTAAAACATAATAAAAACCACAAACAGATTATCGTTGAAAACTTTGGAAAAAGAGGAAGTCGTACAGATGGATTGCTTGAGAGGCTGGAGCAAAACACAATCTCTTCTGCGATTGAAGATACGGATATCGTTCTTATTACGATAGGGGCCAACGATATAATGAGGATTGTGCGAGAGAACTTCAACCATTTAACATATGAACAATTTGTCAACAAACAATTGAGAGCCCTAGCTGAGAAACGAATACAACAAGATTGAAACAGGGGATGTTGCATGTTTGAAAGTCCGCAAACGAAAAACAAATGGAAACAATTATTCTGGATTGTCGTCGGAGTGAACGCTACTGTCATCATAGGAATAATATGGTTGCTTTTTCTCCCTTCTCCCGACATCAATCCTCCTCCTATACAAGAGCCGAACGAAAAAGGGACTGAATTTACCGTATCTTCTACTAAACAAAACTTGAATCAGCTAATGAACAACTACCTGAATACACTATCAAAGAATACGCCTCTTGCTTATACAGTCTCTCTAGGCGAAGACGTCCAATTACGGGGATTTATCGATGTTTTTGAGAGAAAAATTCCGCTTATCGCAACGTTTGAGCCAATCATGCAAAAAAACGGCGATCTTGTATTACGACAAAAATCAATTGCGATAGGCAGACTTCATCTGCCAAAAAGAGCGGTGCTTGAATATGTACGAGATAATTACCCTATGCCTGAATGGATTGGTGTGAATCCGAGTCAGGAAAATATGTACGTAGCCGTTACGAAGATGAAAACCAAAAGCGACTTTAAAATAAAAGTAAAGGAATTTAACCTTACACAAAATCAGCTAATCTTTACCATTAAGGTTCCAAATAAAGCGTTCGGTTTTTAAGATGTTGATACAACTATGCATAGAAATACATTCGGGTTGTGGAAACTTCCCTTTTTCCACAACCCGTTTTATATACGATGTGTCCTCGCTTTACCCTCTCCGCTCGCATACTGCTTTCTCTAATCGAAGCATCGCTTCTTCAAGCATGGCACGAGAGCAGCCGAAATTAATCCGTTGGAAACCTTCTCCCCCTGTGCCAAACGATGCCCCATTGTTAAGCCCTAGTCGAGCCTCTTCTACCATGAATTGTTTCAATTCGCCCCCAGAAAAACCAAGCCTACGGAAATCGAGCCATCCAAGATACGTTGCTTCCGGCACTCGCATTCGTATTTGTGGTAGCCTCTCCTGTAAGAATCGCTCTATGTATACTGCATTTCCCTTTAAATACACAAGCAATTCTTCAAGCCATTCTTCTCCTCCCTTATAAGCGGCAATGCATGCTTCAATACCAAACAGGTTAACATGATCAGTTCCGGCTTTCCTAATTGAAGCCTGCAACCTTTTCAACAGCTCAGCATTCTCGGTGAATGCAATCGAGGTAAACAGCCCCGCTACGTTGAATGTCTTGCTCGGAGAGAGAAATGTAATGCATCTCTCAGATGCCTCTGGTCCAAGTGAAGCAAAAGGAATGTGTGTATCCTTTCCATATACGAGATCAGCATGAATTTCATCTGTTAGAATGAGGATATCCCGTTCGGCGCAAATCGCCGCTACGTGCACAAGCTCTTCTTTTGTCCATACTCTTCCTACAGGATTGTGGGGATTGCACAAAATCAGCAGCTTCGTTCTGTCATCGATTTTGCTCCGTAAATCTTCGAAGTCCATCACATAGTGTCCATCCTGTTCGCGCAATGGATTCTCGATAACATGACGACCACGACTTAACGCGACATTGAAAAATGGCGGGTATACAGGCGGTTGTACAATGATATTATCTCCAGGCCGGGTGAATGCTTCTACTGCTGCATTCAAGCCCGACTCGACACCCGAGACAGCCGTCATCCACTCAGGCTGAACCTTCACGTTAAAACGACGTGTCATCCACTGGGAAGCTGCTTCAAAAAGTGCTTGTGGCGTCCCAGGATAACCATATACCGGATGTCGGGCACGTGCAACTAATGCTTCCGTTACGCACGGCGGAGAAGCAAAGTCCATATCAGCTACCCATAATGGTAAAACATCTCCCGTGCCGAATATACTTTGAAGGTAGTCCCATTTAATAGAGTTTGTAGCTGTATGATTTATCGCTGTATCAAAATCATATTTCATGGATAATGTACACCCTCCAACTTTTTAATCTATACTATAGTATTTTCCAGCATAATGTGTAAAATCCTTTTTTGTCGATGGCTATGTTTTTCAAAAATTGTGCGCAGTATTTTTATACTATATTATTCATATTATAGCCGCTCTTCTATTTTCCATGCTTTTCTTATCCCTGCTTTCTCTTTCGCGTAAGAAAGGAAGGAGAAAATCCGGGGCTAGAAAAAGACACATCAGCCTTTCTTCTACCAGATCGTAGGGCACATCCAACCTCTTCTTTTTTCCGAATCTCCTCCTTCCAACCCCACTCCCCTGTCAAAATATCAAGTATAATTTATATAGATAATGCACGAAAAATTAGCGCTGTATTATGTCCACCAAAGCCAAGCGCATTGCTAAGTACAACGTTTACTTCCTTTTCCCTTGCCTGATTAGGTACATAATCCAAATCACAGTCCGGATCAGGGTCTTCTAGGTTAATGGTTGGCGGTATCATACCCGTATAGATGGCAAGCAATGAAAAAATAGCTTCTACCGCTCCAGCCGCTCCCATCATATGTCCTGTCATCGACTTGGTAGAGCTGATAGGAACACGATAGGCATAATCCTGTAGAAAAGCCTTTAGAGCCTGTGTTTCAAATCTATCATTATATACAGTGCTAGTACCATGTGCATTAATATAATCAATATCGTTTCTGTTAAGTTTTGTCTCTTGAAGCGCCAGTTCCATCGCCCGTATGCTGCCTTCTCCCCCAGGGGCAGGACTTGTAATGTGATAGGCGTCCCCTACAGTTGCATAGCCTATAATTTCTCCATAAATACGCGCATCTCTTCGCAGAGCGGAATCAAGCGATTCTAAAACGAGGGCGCCCGCACCTTCTCCCATAACGAGACCATCTCTTTGTCTGTCAAACGGTCGGCAGGCTGTAGCCGGATCCGAATTAGAAGAAATCGCTCCCATGGCGCAAAAGGCGCCGATTCCAAGAGGGGTAAGCGAAGCTTCAGAACCTCCCGCCACTATCGCATCTGCCTCCCCTCGCTGAATTGCGCGAAAAGAATCTCCAATGGCATTGGCCCCCGAAGCGCAAGATAATACCGTGCATGTATTTATACCTTTGGCACCAAGCGCAATCGAGACCTGACTTGCCGCCATATTACAAATAACGGTTGTGGTTGCAAACGGATACAGATTTTTATATCCTCCCTCCTGCAAACTTTTGTAGCTCTCCTCGAAGCTCTCAATACCACCAATAGCTGTTCCGAACCAGACACCAATACGTTCAGGGGAAATATGTTTTCCGATCGTAAGTTCAGCATCGTTTACCGCCATCAGCGAGGCGGCAACGGCATACTGGGCAAAACGATCCATTCGATGTCGCTTGTTGATCTCTATATAATCGGAAAGATCGAAATTTTTTAGCTCTGCAGCGGTTTTTGCGGAAAAATCCGTGCAATCAAACCTTGTAAGCGGCCCAATTCCTGATATGCCGCGGATAGCGGCCTGCCATGTCTCTTTCACTGAATTTCCCATCGGAGTAACTGCGCCCATCCCTGTAATTACAACTCGTTTCATCATATGCATCCCCCTTTATGCTGTTATCCAAATATTGTAATATACTCGTATATTATATCTTTTTTTTCATTTTTCCAAGTCTACCTGTGCAGGAATATGGACATATTCCTCACAGATAGCTTTACAAGATCGGGTACTTCGGTTCGTATTTACAACAAGCAGCAAACTAAGGTTCAATAAGAGCACAACTTTTGGAAGTCTGATGGATAAAAGTCTTCTATGAAGCAGCTAAGAGAAGGTTATGGAAAAAGACTGTGGGGTTATTGATGGAAACTACAGTAGAACGTGGGACGTTAGTCTTGATATACCGGGGAGGATATATCTTTTTTGTGTAATTAAAAGATATTTTAAGTATAGAAATAGGACGGGACCTGATATATATACATCTGATTTAATAAATCGACAAATGTTTATAGTGGGAGGTAAAGACTATACCGAAAAACTTGATGTACGGTTTTACACTCTTCATCTAACACTTTAAGAATAAGATAAGCAATAAGGACCGCATAGAGTTGATTGAATACGGTATTTTCTGTCGTCCTGAATAAGGTTGGAACGTTGAGATACCTTTAATTAAACTACCCTTCAGCCGAACAAAAAAGGACTGCCGAAAGCAGCCCAGCTTATTGAATAATCGTACCATTTATTTTAATAAAGCATTTTTTCTATGAATTTTTCAACAAATAGTAAAGCAATAGCACGAACCCATTATCCTTCGATCCCGAAAAAGGTTATGAAAAAAAGAGTGCCTCCTTATAACCGCTAATTGAGGAATAAAGACATTCTTTTTGAAAATATTTTGCTAGTGTTACTAACACCTATTAATCTTAATACACATCACGTTGGTAACGCCCTTGCTTCTGCATATCATTTAGATATGCTTCGGCCGCTTCATGGGTCATCACACCTTCTTTTTCAATAATGTTAATAAGCGTGTTGTGGACGTCTTTCGCCATATATTGCTTATCTCCACAAACGTAGAAATATGCTCCATTTTCTATCCACTCAAACAATTCTTTGCTGTTTTCAAGCATTTTATGCTGTACATATACTTTTTGCGCCGTATCACGAGAGAACGCAGTCTCTAATCTTGTTAATACCCCATCTTTTTGATATTTTTCTAACTCGTTTTGATAAAGGAAATCCGACGCTACATGCTGGTCTCCAAAAAATAGCCATGATCTACCTGTTGCTTCATTCACTGCACGTTCCTGGATAAAGGAACGGAATGGTGCAATGCCTGTCCCTGGACCAACCATAATAATATCTTTATCTTGAGACTCTGGTAGATTAAAATGTTTATTTTGTTGAATAAATACTGGAAGCGTATCTCCCTCTTGAAGACGTTCAGCACATAAAACAGAACAAACACCTTTTCGTTCGCGTCCGTGAGCCGTGTAGCGTACGGCACCGATGGTTAGATGCACTTCCTCGGGATTAGCGGAAATGCTACTTGCAATTGAATATAGCCGTGGTGGAATTTTTCTTAATAAAGAGACGATCTCTTGGGCAGAAGCTTTCCATGGACCAAAATCACGTAACAAATCAAGCAAATCACGCCCATCGATATATTCTTTCAGTTGATTTATATTTTCATTCGATACAAGCTTTTGTAACTCTTCGTTTTCTGTTAATTCCGCTGCCTGCTGTATAATTTTTTTCGTTAATAACGTAATTTCAAAGTGTGTTGTTAGCGCTTCTTTTAATGGGAGTGTATCACCTTGCTTATTAATTGTAACATCCATTTTTGCATCCCATTTCATTTCCTCAAGAAGAGCAGCCACTAGTTCCGGATCATTTTCAGGGATAATACCAAGGCAATCACCTGGGACATAGGAAAGGTCAGAGCCTTTTAACGATAACTCGATATGCCTTGTTTCTTTACTAGAGCCAGCTCCATTTAAATTTATATTTTTAAGAACTTTTGCTTGAAATGGATTTGTCCTTGAAAATGTTGTTGGCACTTTTTTGACTACAGTAGATTGCATAATATCTTCACCTCAAAAAGTTGTATAAACCTAGGGTAACACAGGAAAAGAAAATCAGATACGTTTTTTTTACATACATTTCTCAATAATAGATATTTGTTAATTATATACATCTCACATTATAAATTTACATATTCTTGTGGTAGGAGGTAAGAAAAGAAGGAAGGGCGGTGGGCGGGAGCGGTCGGAAAAAGACACGTCCGCCCTCTTCTTTCTCCATTCCTCCTCCTTCCAACCACGCTACCCTATCAAAATATTAAGTATAACTTATATAGTAAGTTAACAGTCTTATTACACTAACTTGCCTGTTAGTTGAGCAGAGAACAATTTTGTCCAGTAATCATCTTTTTTGTTTAGTAAATAATTTTATTGTCACAATACACTTTTCACAGTTTTAAATATGATCTTGTAATTCAACTCCAGACGTACCATGTTTTACTATATAATATAGGCCGGATGGTAAAATACTACATAAGTGAGGGTATTAAGATGCTTTTCGTTCCCGGAAAGTGTCTGTTAAGTGCGCGACGAAAGAAAGCTGGAATGACACAAAAGCAACTTGCAAAAAAGATCAAGAAAACAGCTCAACGGATTTCAGACTATGAAAACGATCGAATGAAAATGTCGTTGGCTGTTTGTAAAAGCGTATCTTTCCATTTAGACTGTTCAATCGAAGACTTATATGAGTGGGAAATAGTTGAATCAATACCGCGTTCTTACAGACAGGAAAATGAGTAGAGGGTTTCTCTACTCATCACGGGAAAGTACCCCGTTTACGAGTACCTTCTTATAAAATTATGTTAATATAGGTAATATATTGTAGATATATAGAAGGGCTTGATCTCAATGAATGATAAGGAAGAATTGCTGTACTTAATTGAAATAAGTAGAAAAGTATTGATAGAGCTTGCCCAACAATATAATTATAATTTCCAGCATCCCGAAGTGCTCGCAGCCAGTCAGAAATTGGACGAGCTGCTTTTGAAAGCTGCGTTCTTTTCTGAAGTACCACCAAACTGATTCAACCCGTAAAGCGGTGGACATCAAGGGTGTTGATTATCCAGCATTATCCAAA
The DNA here is from genome assembly GCF_001274715.1 of Aneurinibacillus migulanus. Classification (GTDB taxonomy): domain Bacteria; phylum Bacillota; class Bacilli; order Aneurinibacillales; family Aneurinibacillaceae; genus Aneurinibacillus; species Aneurinibacillus migulanus. The sequence continues at coordinate 3,555,847 of NZ_LGUG01000004.1, forward strand.
GCAGATCGTCACCACACCGTGCCCTAAACAGGCGTCGGTTCGTCTCCCGCACAGAAGCGTAGAGGGCCGCTTTTTACCCCCGCCAGGCGGGACAGTAAAACATCTGGGTAGACGCGAAGAGGGAGACAGTTGCGGTCCTCTTTCGCCTGGCCGGGGTATGTGCTCGAGAAGGGAGACGGAAAGCCTTGTTTGTATCCCGTTGTGGTGGGAGGTAAGAAAAACACACGCTGGCCTTTCTTCTGTCGGAGCGCAGGGCACACCCAACCTCTTCTTTTTTCCGAATCTCCTCCTTCCAATCACACTCCCCTGTCAAAATATCAAGTGTAATTTATATTTTTCGCGTTTTGCTGGCGATACTTCATGAAACGCCTGGCTATCTACTATTCCATAAAAGAGATCGGAAGCGATTGTAGTCCACGAAAGCCAACCAGATCTCTCCATTGCGGCGTTACTGACTCCAGATGTAGGTAAGGTAACTGATGCAAAAGGGTGTTGATAGCAATTCTGGCTTCCATTCTTGCTAGCAAAGCGCCCAAACAAAAATGAATCCCGGCACCGAACGCTAGATGAGGATTCGGGTTACGTGTAATGTCTAACTGATCCGGTTTGGGAAATACGGACGGATCACGGTTTGCAGCACCCAATACAATATACATTTGTTCATCTTTTCGAATGAGAACGTTACCGATTTCTACATCTTCCGCTGCAAAACGAACGGTCATTTGAGTCGGGCTTTCATATCGCAAAAATTCCTCGACCGCAGTAGAAATCAAAGCTGGCGCCTCCCGCAGCTTGTGAAGCTGGTCAGGATGCCGAAGTAGAGCGAGCATACCGTTTCCAACGAGGTTGACCGTGGTCTCATGACCGGCAACAAGCAGGAGAATGCATGTAGCGACCAGCTCTTCTTCATTCATCTTATCCTCTTGTTCACGGACTGCCAGAAGAGCACTAATGACATCGTCTTGGGGGTGCTTACGTCGCTGTGTGAAAAGGCAGTGGAAATAGTCTATTAGCTTATGCGCCATTTCTCCGCCTGCAGAAAGTGTTGTTGCAGTTCGGGACAAATCAATAGTGCGCACCATCACGCTTGCCCATTCTCTAAATTGTGCACGATCTTCTGCCGGTACACCTAACAGTTTGGCAATGACAAGGACAGGCAGAGGAAAAGCGAAGTCAGAAATGAGGTCCATCGTTCCCGCTTCTTTTACTTGTGCCAGTAGTTCTTGGGCGGTTTCTTCAATATACAGCTGTAGGCTCCCGGTAATAAAAGGAGATAACGCCTTATTGGTTAGTGTACGCAATCTCGTGTGATCCGGCGGATTTTGAAACAGCATCATATTTTTTTGGATCTGGACAAGCGGCTCGTATGCTTGCGAAATTTGTGGAATACGCATCCGTTTCTCGAAACGGGCATCTTTCAGGATCGCTGCAGCTTCCTTGTAGCCCGTAATAAACCATCCTTCCGGCTGTACTGAGGATAACCAGTGAACGGGGCTGGTCGCACGAAGTTCGTGATAGAACGGATAAGGATTTTCCAGAAATGGAGGAGATAATGGATTGAGTCCAAGACGTTCTCCTACTTTTGAGACTGAAGGCATTATGCACTGTTTTTCTGACATCTACTACACTCCTCTCACTCAATTGTTAACTTAATTATAAAATAAGTTAACACATTCTTTATTATATGTTTTCAGAATTAAATAACAAGGGGCTTTATCCGTTGAAAAACGTGGAGAACAATCAGCATACATAAAAAAGCCATAAGTAATGGATACTTCGCTAAGTGGTCATACTAGCAATCAATATCAAATACAAATGAGAAGTATAGACTTAAGAGGAGGAAAGAAGATGAGTCGTTTAAAAGAGCAGGATATCACGACGATCTCCCTACTAAAAAAGCGAATCAATTCATGCACGCCCAAACCATTAACAGATCTTCTACATACCGATGCATTTCAAGGTTATATCGCAAGCATGGGCATGTTAATGAATGTATATCATCGCCAAATCTCATCCGAACAAACAGTGATCGACTTCTGTACGCTGATTAGGCTTGAACAAAGTAAAGGGATGGTTATCCTCATCATTACTTTTGCAGATTACACCGCCTTCATCCAAGCACAGCATTACTTGTCATTAAGTGATACAGAGCAAAAAGTATTGCAATTGGGCATCAATGAGTTTAACGAGCGAGCGGCTCACCTACAGCTGATACAGATTGAAAAAGAGACAGTGGCCAGAGCAGAATGGGATTTTAGCACAGTGATTTTTGATGCACAGAACGTTCTAAGACAAGCGGTAGCACTTCTAGAAGAATTGGATAAAATTTATAGTGAGGTACAGTATTACACCGCAAAAGGTATTTGACAGGGAAAATTACTTATTGCCTTTTAACATGGATGAAGTGTAAAATAAATGCAACTTTTAAATCGACATTCATGAATGTCTAAAAAAGAGGTGATAAATAATGACTCCTCGTACAAAAGAACAAAATGAAGCTATCCGAAAACAGCGTATTTATCAAATCCGTAATACAGCCGCGGAAGTTTATTTAGAAAAAGGCATGAATATGGAAATGGGTGATATTGCCAAAAAGGCCGGGTTAGGTCGAGGAACGGTATATCACTATTACAACAACAAGATAAGCCTGATTGAGGATTTACTAATTGAGGCGTTTGAAGAAGCCAAAAAAACTACAGTCGAGACGTTGAACACACATGAACCACCATTGATTCGATTGGAACAATACGCAAAACGCCAGCTTGGAAGTTGGGTTCAACAACCTTTTGTATTTATCTTATTTAAAAATTTGTTTCAATCTGAACCTATTCCTATACAGAATTATAATGAGCTGCTAAAAAATTTCCATACGTACTTGTATAATCCTGTTACCCAGGCAATAGAAGAAGGGATTCATTCCGGTCAGTTCATCTCAATTGAATCAGGAACGATTGTAAAACTCTTCTTTGGAACTTTGATTGGAACTGCAACCTCTTATATCGGAAAAAATGATGATTCGGATGAAACGGATAATGCGAACTGGATTAATGATGTTATTACTGTACTGTTTAAAGGTTTGAAAGCTTAAATGCAATCAAAAGGAGAATACCTAGTATGATTACGATAAAAAGCGAACGAGAAATCAGAAAGATGCTTGAAGCAGGAAAAATTTTAGCTGCTTGTCACAAAGAAATTGCGAAAATGATCAAACCAGGTATCACTACATTAGAAATCGATAATTTTGTTGAAAGGTATTTAGCTAAATTCGGTGCAACACCTGAGCAAAAAGGGTTTAATGGTTATCAGTATGCTACCTGTGCCTCTGTTAATGATGAGATTTGTCATGGATTTCCCGATCATAAACCACTTAAAGACGGCGATATTGTAACTATTGATTTTGTTGTTAACTTACATGGTGGTCTAGCTGATTCAGCTTGGACTCATACAGTAGGTACTATTTCTGATGACGCGAACCGTTTACTAAAAATCACCAAAGAATCTATGTACAAAGGTATTGAGCAGGCGCTGGTTGGAAACCGGATAGGAGACATTGGTTATGCGATACAAACATTCGTTGAAGCCGAAGGTTTTTCTGTGGTAAGAGATTTTACTGGACATGGCATAGGCGAAACTTTACATGAGGACCCTCCTGTTCCTCATTATGGTAAACCAGGTAAAGGGCCCAGATTGAAAGATGGAATGGTCATAACCATAGAGCCAATGGTTAACCTGGGTTCCTGGCATTCCAAAATGGACGCAAATGGATGGACAGCGAGAACAATTGATGGTAAACTTTCGGCACAATATGAACATACAATTGCTATTACGAAGAATGGACCGTTAATTTTGACCGAACAGGAGTAATTTAACAAAAAAGAGGATTTTGATGGAAATATGCTAACCGGGAACCTCCTAATAAGGACTCCCGGTCACATACAGAGTATTTATAACGATTGCTGCACAGAACTCCAGTCCATCTGAAGATGCTTACTGTATTTTTTTATGCGGGAAAGCACACGCTCTGCCTCCTGTCCCTTAAGCGGGGTGGGCTGATAATTATTCCGTTCTTTAACAGAAGAAATCGATGCCGGAATGACCTTGCACTCCTTTTTTTCAACAACTTCCCCATTCCTGACATGAAACGTCTGCTGAAATATAAACGTATCTTTATCCGTTGGATTGCGATTTCCACCGAATATAAAATTACCAAGACTATAGACGATATACTTACCTTTATATTCTTCTATTCCTTGGATAACATGTGGATGATGACCTAGCACCAAATCAGCTCCGCTGTCTATCGCATATCGGCCAAGCGCCATCTGCGTGCTATTCGGATAATTGCTACGTTCCACTCCCCAATGAAAACTGACGATAACAATACGTGCCCCTTTAGCCCGAAGCTGTGTAATATTATTATAGATTTGTGTGCGAAGAGCAACCGTATTGTCCCATCCTTCATAACCTAAAGCTCCGACCTTAACGCCTTTAATATTAGTCATATATGTATGATCATAACCGAAAAACCCTACGTTATACTTTTTCAGATTGTTGATAGTATCCTCATATCCCCGCTGTAAATAGTCATGTGTATGATTATTTGCAACATTTACTGCCTCAATACTTCCCATACGCAATATCCGGGCGTTTTCTGGTGCCCCCTTGAACCGGAATTGCTTTCTCGCCTTTTCCTTTGCTTCGGTAAGTGTAGTTTCTAGATTCACAATGGTAAGATCATCTTTACTGAAAATGTCCTTTACATTTTGCGAAAAGAAAGGATACCCGTTTTTCTTTAATTCATGATTAAAACTATTAGGGTACGGGAAGCTTTCATCGGTTCCGATCGTTACATCACCAGCAGCGCTAACAGTAATTGTTTTTAACTGTTCGCTTAGCGAACTGCTTTCAGGTAAAAGAGCAGCCGGCCTTTGCTCCGGTTCTCCTTTATCCGGTTTCGGTGCAGCGTCGTTCACCTCCCCTGCTATACTCGAAGGTTTCACTGTCTGTACCGTATTATCTTTTTTATAGCCTAGCAACACAGCATACGTTACTGCTCCACATAAAGATATCGATAAAATGATCTGTATACATAATAACTGCAGGCGATTCAAATTACCCCTCCCCTATTTTCTACACTTTCTTCCCATTTAATTTATTTTCTCTATTTCTCTTTTTATGTTTATCCTTCGCCGAAAAACACACATAAATTATAGGCAATAAGATAATAGCCTACAAGAAATTGTTTCCACCCCATTCAGACGGGATGCTTTTCACCTATACATTCATCGTAACTATGCTTATGATCACACTACTTGCAACAACCGATGAAAATCCTTCTCTCTTTCCCTATTAAACCGGTAGACAAACTTAATATATTGATGGTATAGTACATGACAATATGATATCCATAGCGAGAAAGAGAGGGGTTTATGCTAGATGAGAGAGTTACTAAAGGAAGTTGCCCGCGGAAAAAAAGGAGCTAAAAATCTATCTTATGAACAGGCTTTACAAGGTGCGAAAATGATTCTATCCGGAGAATCCACTCCGGCACAGACTGCTGCATTTTTTGTAGCAGAGCGCATTAAGATGGAAACTGCTGACGAGTTGCTAGCGTTCGTTGAAGCGTTGAGAGAACATAGTCTCAAACACTCGATACCTGGAAGCGTAGACTGTGCGGGGCCATACGATGGCAGGAAAAAATCATTCTTCGCCAATTTTCCAGCTGCATTCGTAACGGCTGCATGCGGCGTACCGGTTACTCTACACGGCGGAGACTCTTTGCCTCCTAAGTGGGGAATTACCCTCTCTGATATTCTCCATACTCTTAGCATACAAGCCCAAGGACACAAACAAGCCTTCATTGAAGCATCCCGTAAGACTGGCGTATTATATGTCCATGCTGAAACCTGGAACGATAATCTGGCACATTTACGCCCACTGCGTGAGGAACTGGGCTTTCGAACAATGTTAAACACAGTTGAGAAATTATTACGTTACTCTGATGCCCCTTATATGGCAGTCGGAGTATTTCACGGTACAGTATTTGAAAAAATGGCCGATATGATGACGCGATTAGGTGTAGAACGCGGCATTGTTATCCAGGGCATGGAGGGCTCAGAGGATGTGCCCGTACACCAACGTACCCGTACACTATTAGTGAACAGAGGAACACATGAATTGTTTATCGTCGATCCGGAAACCTTGGGCCTGCAAGCCGAGATACCTGAGCTGGAATGGTCCCCGAAGACGCATGCGGATATCGCTCTTGACGTTCTAAGAAATGAAGCTTCCCTGCCATTCCTAAATCTTGTACTACTTAATAGTGCCATTCGCCTGTGGGTAGCGAACAAGGTTCCTTCAATCGAAATTGGAATCGAGGCTGCGGGAGTCGCGTTGACAGAAGGACACGCCCTAAAAAAATTTGAAGCGTGGAAAAATACTGTGCAACAGCATCAAGCTCTTTAAGACCTTCTTTCCAGAAGGTCTTTTATTTTCAATCCGCTAGAGCACCGATCTTTAGTATTTTCTATCGTTAAAAAGGGCAATAAATGAACTGGAAAAACCCATGCTAATAAAATAAACACGAATATACTAAATTGAATCGAAAGGAGGAATAAAATGAAAAAAAAGCAACATCCTGGGGGCAAAGCCTGTCAAGGAAAGACGGAAAACACAAATGTAAAACGTAAGAGTCCCTGTGAAATTGGTCCTATAGATGCGCAGGAGCGTCGCCAAAAAGCTTATCATATTCGTCAGAAAGCAGCCTATTTGCAAAAGAAGCTTCCTCATACCGATCATCCATGTAATGGCGACGAAGATTTATTCTCAAATAAAATCGGCAACTATTCTAAAGGATTGTCACACAATCCTTTAGGTGTGGTTGATCCTAAAGCCTATAAAGCTTTCATTCACGCATTAAAGACTGGTAAACCGGACGACTTTGAACGTATACCTCTAGGGGGTGTTGTCAAATTCGCTAATCCCCAAGCCGCTTATGCATTCGATTTGGCTGGACCTGATAGTCATCATTTAGGAATCATTGCCCCACCGCCCTTCAGCAGTGCGTGGGAGGCAAGTGAGATGGCTGAACTTTATTGGCAGGCACTTACCCGTGATGTTCCTTTTGCAGACTACGGCACCAATACGCTTACCATAATGGCTGCCTCTGATTTATCTGCATTTTCAAAATTTAAAGGACCTAAAGTTAGCGGAGTAGTTACTACCGATACTTTATTCCGCGGAAATACGCCTGGTGATCTAATTGGTCCATATATTTCTCAGTTTCTATGGAAGGACATTCCTTTTGGAGCCACAACCATTGTCCAACGATATCGTACGACAGTAGCTGATGACGATCACATGACTTCATATGAGGACTGGTTAAACATTCAGAACGGATTATCTCCAGCTACGAAGAATGTATTCGATTCTACGCCTCGCTATATCCGCAACGGTCGCGATTTGGGTGAATGGGTTCATTGGGATTTTACCTACCAAGGGCTCCTTGCTACTTGTTTAATCCTGCTTAGTTTTGGAGGTGCAGCTCTTGATCGAGCCAATCCTTACTTACTTTCACGAACCCAAGGCGGATTTATCACTTTTGGCGCACCACATATTCTGGACTTGGTAGCTAGAGCAGCACGGACAGCGTTAGAAGCCGCCTGGTTCCAAAAATTTCTCATCCATCGCCGGCTTCGCCCCGAAGAGTTTGGAGGGCACGTTCACAACCATTTGACAGGCGCTGCCAGCTATCCTATCAACACAGAACTGCTTCATTCACAAGCGGTTTCCCAAGTCTTCAACAAATTTGGCACCTACCTCTTACCTATGGCCTATCCGGAAGGATGCCCTACTCACCCAGCCTACCCTTCTGGTCATGCCTGTATTGCAGGCGCAGCCGTCACTATGCTAAAAGCATTTTTTGACGAATTGTTTGTTATCCCCAATCCGGTTGTAGCCTGTTCTAATGGTCTCTCATTGCTTCCTTACTCAGATTCTTCTTTAACGATAGGCGGGGAATTGAACAAACTCGCCGCTAATATCGCCCTTGGTCGGGATACCGCTGGTGTTCACTGGCGTTCTGACGGAATCGAGGGTCTAAAGCTAGGTGAAAAAGTCGCTATCGGAATCCTTCAGGATTATAAGTCAACCTTCAATGAGGATTTTGACGGCTTCTCTCTCACCAAATTTAATGGGACTACGATAAAAATTAAATAGATTCATACAGTTGGGTATTCGCTTCTACAGTAAAAGAGAACGGCTGGAATGTGCGGATTTTATGAAAATTGGACATCAGCTTATACCATAATATGAGCGCTCGCATAATATAATAGAAAAAGGAGAGGACAGGCATAGAAGAGCAGCTTGCAATCACTACCAATCACCTCGACCCTCGTTATTTATTCTCAGCCCAACTGAGCAGCTCTATTTACCCCTTCCTGCCTTTTCCTTTGCGAAAGGCGTAAGAAAGTATATGTTGCTTTATAGTAACATATACTTTCCATCATTCTTTTAAATCTTGTACGCCTTCATTGCTTTGCGAATTTCCTTCAACGATGGGCGCTTACCATACATAAGCACACCAGTACGGTAAATTTTTGCGGATAACCAACCAAAAAATACGATAGATACGATCATGATAAGCACCCCGATCCAGAACTCCCACCAAGCCGGATTGCCTGCTCCAATGCGCAGCAGCATCGATGTCGGTGTAAAGAACGGGATATATGAAGCTACTTTTACCAGTATCGAATTCGGTGTGGAAATGCTGAAGATCGCGATATAGAAAGCGGCCATCGACAGCATCGTAATCGGCATAATCGCTTGCGACAAATCCTCGGTCCGGCTCACAATGGAGCCCACGGCAGCGGACAATGTTGCATAGAGGAAATATCCCAGTACGTACAGTACCAATCCACCGCCGACAACTGACCAATCGATCATAGTGAAGTCGAAGTTCAGCGACTTAAGCGGTGCCGTATTATGCGGTAGCAGCAAATTCAGAACAACGACGGCAAGGAAGACTGCAATCTGTAATAGCCCAAGCAGGAACATGCCAATAATCTTGCCGAACATCTGAGCGAGCGGTGACACGCTCGTAATAAGAATTTCCATAATACGCGAACTCTTCTCCTGCGTTACCTCTGCAGCAATCATATTGCTGGTCATCGTATTTGACATAAAGAACAGTATGATAAGAACCATGACAACAATAATGGAGACCGGGTTCTTTTCCTTTGTTTCCCCCGCCTTCGCAATCAACTTTGAATCGACGGATACCGGCTGGCTCAGCTCGGCGATTTGCTCTGTTGTAAGCGAATCCTTGACAAGCCACTCCGTCTTAATCAGCGTAAAGGCATGGGTCAGTGCCGATTCTTCCTCCATTCCGAGCTCCTCTTCCCCATGATATACAATCTTCGGAAATGCTCCAGCCTTCTCTTCTTCCAATGTCAAATAGCCGTCAATCTTGCCAGCTTCCACTTCCTTGTTCAGCTTGGCTTCGGAAGCATCCTTATACGGAACGATCTTAAAGCTCGTTTTCTCTTGCTTCGCAAAATATTGCTCTAGCGATTTCTCAATGCTCGTAGCCTTTCCTTGCACAAGACCGATGGATGTCGGTTCATTACTGGAAAATAATGATATGATATAAGGCAAATTTACACCTAGACTAATGATAAGCGCTAAAATAATTGTCGTTACGATGAATGCTTTTGTCATCATCTTCGTGCGTAGCGTAAATCTGACAACCGTCCATACATTATGCATTTGACTCACCCCCAACCGCCTTGATAAAAATTTCGTTCAATGTCGGCTCCTTCAATTCAAACTGCTGTACGTTTGTCTGTGTCATTGCCACATGCAGAATGGCCTGAGCAACCGATTCATCCGTGATACGTAACCGATAGCCGTCATCCGTACGCTTCACATCGCTAACGCCGGCCATGTTCTGAAGCCCTTCCACCGGTCCACTTGTGCGCAGGATGATATGCTCACGCGGATAACGCGACTTCAGCTCTCGTAGCGAGCCTTGCAGAACCGCGTTCCCTTTTTGCAAAATGGTAAGGTTACGGCATAATTCCTCAACATGCTCCATCCGGTGCGTCGAGAAGAGGATGCTCGTGCCTTGGTCACGTAGCTCCTTGACCGTCTCCTTCAGGAGCTCTACGTTCACGGGGTCAAGCCCACTGAATGCCTCATCCAGAATAAGCAGCTTCGGCTTATGAACGATAGAAGCGATAAAGCCGATTTTTTGCTGGTTCCCTTTGGACAGCTCCTCAATCTTCTTATTATAGTTCTCCGGTACATTGAACCTCTCCAGCCAATACTTTAGATTGCTATCAGCTTCTTTGCGTGACATCCCACGCAACTGGGCCAGATAGACAACCTGTTCGCTTACTTTAATCTTCGGATACATCCCCCGCTCTTCCGGCAAATAGCCGAGAATACGGGACAACCCGTCATGGAACGGCTTGCCACTATAGTGGATGCTTCCCCCATCAGGATAGATGAGTCCAAGTACCATTCGCATCGTCGTCGTTTTTCCGGCACCATTCGCTCCAAGTAGCCCGTAAATTTCCCCTTCCTCTACTTCAAAGCTCAGACTATTAACGGCGGTCTTATCACCGTACTGCTTCACGACATCTTGTAACTGCAACGGCTTCATCGACGTATCGTTCTCCCTTCGTTATTTAACTCAATCAAATAAGCTAATATATCATCCAATTCCAAGCCTTTCGTCTGCAGTGTTGGGATTTCATTCTCCTGCAAAAAGGCTTCAAGTTTTCTTGCATTATTAGCAATGAGGCGTACGCCGTATCGCTCTTGAATCGCTCTTGCAAGCCCAGGTACGTGGTTATAATCTTCTGCTTCGCCGCCAACGAGGAATTCCTTCCAAGCATCGAACATTGCATCCTTCTCCACCATCTGCAACACCTGTCCCTTGTACATAAACAAGATATAGTCGGCAAGACGCTTTACTTCTTCAATAATATGTGTGGCAATGACAATCGAGCGCTTGCCATCCTGTAAATATCTGTGCATGTCATCAATCATCATTCGCCACGATAAGGGATCCAAGCCCGATGACGGCTCATCGAGCAGCAGCAATTCAGGCTGTGGGCTCATGGCAATAATCAAATCCAGCTTTCTACGCATCCCCTTGGATAATTTGTGAAGCTTCTGTTTCAGTGGTATTTCATATTTCGCCATATAGTGTTGATAGAACTGCCAATCCCACTTCGGATACCATTGTGCCGTAAATGTTGCAAGCTGATCCGCCGTCCAATCGTTATCATCTGAATTCGGATGCTCTCCAACGAACCCGATGCGTGTCTTTAATGCAGCATCGGGTTCCAGTTGAATCTGCTCTTGAAAGATAGAAATCGTTCCCTGATCGGGATGAACGAAGCCCATACACATACCAAGCAATGTCGTCTTTCCCGATCCGTTCGTTCCGACTATCGCCGTAACACAACCTTGCGGAATTTGAATGTTTAACGGGCCGACTTGTATATTTTCACGAGTCTTTACGACATCTTGAAACAAAATGACGTTGCTCTCTTTCACTATAGTCTCTCCCTCCTTACTCCGGTTTCGATTGCTCTCTATTTCCATTTCCGTTGAATCACATCTTGCAGTAGCTGCTCTAGCTCCTCTCTCGATATCTTGACCCGAATGGCAGCGTCAACGGCTTCTTCTAAAGCTTGCTCCACCGCGTGCCGTCGATAGCGATCCCGTTCTTCGACATGAACATGTGCAACAAATGTACCGGTCCCTTGCTTTGTTCGAAGTAATCCCTCATTCTCCAAATCTTGATACACCCTTCTTACCGTTATTACACTGCATTGCAATTGATTGGCAAATTCACGTATAGACGGAAGGAGCATTCCCCCTTCAAGATGGCCGCTTAAAATAAGCGCACGAAGCTGGTGTTTGATTTGGGCATACAACGGTTCCGAACTGTTTTCATTAATTTGAATAGGCATAAACACCGCTACTAACCACCTCCTGCTATCTAGACACATGCTCTTTTCTAAATCGTTCTATATGATATCCCGTTTGCGAATTCGATTGCTTGCTTCCGTGATGCCGAACATAAATACACAAGCGATAATGCCTAAAGCTAAAATGCTGCTTAACCATGGGTAATACTCGGCAACATAAATGACGGTTAATACGGCGCTCCCTCCCGACAAGGCAATGATAATCGAGATTACCGTGACTATACCTAGTGTGATGAAGATGTTCTTCATGAATTTCCTGCCGTTATAGCTTAACTCCATCATGATATAAATCAAACTAATAATCATAGCAAACGCAGTGAGCATGAAGGCGTAAGCAGCTATGGAAATCGGGGATAACTCTGTTCTAAGCTCGGAGCTGAAGATAACCTGGATAAGAATAAAAATGGACATATTAAGTGCAAAGGCGACAGCCATCAGCATAATACGCGACACCGCAATCGTACGAATATCAATCGGCAAGGTGCGCAGTTTCATCATCCATTTTGTATAAGAATCCTCTTGTAAATAGCGCATCGACCTGCGCGAGAAGAAAAATCCAAAATTCGGCAGTGTAATCATATATACAAAATCCAACATCCCGCTGAGGAATCGCAGCTTCTCCTCGTTTTCATCTAATAAGTGGTTTATCATAACCAAGCTCGTGACACCCATATACACACTAAATAGCAAAGTAAAAACGACCCCCCATTTAAAACGTACGAGATCCGTTCGGACGAGCGTCCATGCTTTGTTATATCGATTGCTCAATGTTCATCCCTCTTTCTGCGCCGAATTCATGGCTCCGTATCGTCGGTAGCCAGTGCCATATAGCGTACTGTATCTCCATAAGCACTGTGCTCACTGTATATATATTTATACACAGTATAATCACCGCATTTATTTATTGTCAATGCTTAACTGGAATTCCAGCACAAATCCATCAAGTGAAGGCTATATCCTATTCAAAAATAAAAATAAGCTATTCCCCATGTAATAATCTACAAAAAGAATAGCTTACTTTTGTCGCTTGAGAGGTATAAAAGTTTCTTATCTTAAATAAAACTAAATTTTATCTTTCTTTAGGCGAGAATACTCCGTATCGAAACTCCTTTTTGAGATGAAACGCCTTGGCACACTGGTGAGCCTTTTTTAAAATTACATAGCTGTTATTATTCGTCGTTTTAAGCATCTGATCGGCCCAGCGATAAGCTTCTCTAGCAAGAGACTTATCGCTTTCTCTGACGGCCAAGCTGATATCCAATAACGTTTCGGTCAAGCTTCTTCCCAAACCGGTACGTTTCCAGGAAGAAAAGGCTTTAAGCTCCTTCTCGCATTGCTTAACACTCTCAAAGGCTTGGTCCCATTCCTGTTTAAGCATATAGAGCTCTGCAAAGTTCAACCATAGTGACACTTTGTCAAACGGTTCTTCAGCATAAGGGAGCTGTTTTTCTAAATAGTACAGCGCTTTGTCGTATTCTTCAAGCTCTTTAGAACGATAATATAATAGGGAAAAATGGTTTTCCTCAGGTTTCAGAGACTCCTCCAGTTGCCTCAGTAATACTCTTGCTTCCTCAATATTACCAAATACGACAGCTCTGTCCATTAAAGTAATCAGACTCTCCTCTTCTATATTGGTGGGATACCACCTGACCTTGGATTGAAACCATTGTTCCAGGTATTCTGCAGTATACATCGTTTCTATTTCGTCTTGAATTTCCTGAAAATAAGAGCTAATCCGGTACAAATCATTCTGTTCCACATACTTTATCGTCTCTTCAATCCCTGCTGAGAACAAATACTCAGTGTCAAAACCATAATACGTATCAAAATTACATAATTTCGCCTGCTCGAACAATTGGATATGATTCACATATCTAAACTTTGCCAGCAAATAAGCCACGATATCCATCGATTCATAATGTCCTTGATACGGATGATACTTGTGCATATCGATTTCATTTTTCATCAAATATCGCAGGAGCGGTTTATCATTTTCAGTCAGGGTCGCATCGTATTGAAGCTGTATAATTAATGCGTATCTGCTCAACCCGTTGCTGTCATAGCCATAGACATCTTTGCATTTTTTATAATCGAATACGCTCCATAAGGCTTTTGAATGTTTAATGGTCTGTAATTGCTCCGATATTTCGTGTATTTCCACTCTATATTCTCCTTTACCTGGACATATACTGACCTGGCTACTTGTAAAAATCATACCGACTACAAAACAAGATACATTTCATATTGAGCCAGCGTATTTTTTATAAAGCTTTGTTTCTTTAAAAATCCTTCCAATAGACTATTATTAGGGAATCCGATAGAAAGGGTTGAAAGCTGTAGCTCCTTGGATACTGTTTGTAACAAGAAGGAAGCTACACCTTTGCCTCGAAAATTTTTATCTACGAAAAAAAAGCTTATTTTCCCATTTGTGCTAACGCAAATACACCCTGCCAGTTTTTTATTAAAATAGGCACCATAATATGTATTATTTTCTGCTTTCTCCATATAATCAATATCGTTTTGCCAATTTATATGGAAATGTAACCAATCCTGTATTCCATTTCGAAATTCATCAAACTGAATTTTCTTCACTCCTATACCTTCTACATTGCTAGTTATTAATTTCGATAAATCATTCAGATTATAATAGGATAAATCGTACACTTTTTCATAGCCAAGCTTCCTATAAAATTGAATGGCTCTATCATTTCCAACAATAACTTCGAGAAATAATTGCTTGCAGCCATTACGTAATGCTTCTTCTTTATGGAACTCAAAAAGTTTATTACTTACATTTTTACCTCGAAATTCAGGGTGTATCGCTAATGCTCCACATCGCATTGTTGGTATACCTTCGTACACTTTAATCCCGCCAAGAATGATTCCGATTGGTTTATTCTCGTTCAAGGCCACAAAAGAATTCTCTAGCTTATTTCCTTCTGGTCCAAGAAACCGTTTTATAAAATCTTCTTTCGAAATATCCATCTTTATCATGTAATCAGAAAAGCCAGCTTGAAACGCTCTATATACAGAGGTCAGCTCTACTTCGGTACATTTTTTATAATGAATCATACGTAAAATAAGTAGACCTTATATTTCTTCATATCCTAATCTACTTATTCATTCACTTCCTTTCTTTTAACAAATAAAAGGAGTATAAATGATGTTATGTCTTTTTCCGACCGCTCCCGCCTACCGCCCTTTCTTCTTCCATTACGAATAAGTAATCATATGAACATGGGACACCTTATATTTACAGACTGAACGTTCGGTCTATGAATATAATACTATACTTATTCTATATAATGGAAGAAAAAAATATTTATATAATTCATATTTTAATTATCCATATGGCTTTCAATATTTTGTAAAATTTATTCACTTTGCTTTTAAACGGCATTGTAATTTCTAAGCAGGGACTCTGGAACAAAAAGGATTTTAGATTCCCATGCTTTTTCTCTCGATAAATAAAATCGGGTGTGAAAAACCGTCAAGTTTCTCTACACCCGATTTAAAGTGCCATGTTGGCTCTTTATATACTCTTATGCATTTGATTTTTAACGACAGTAAAATTTCCCGTGATTGTACTCTCTAACACAGCACGAAACTATAACGACATTTATTTTCTTCCAGGAAATATAGCCAAGCTTTTCATCCCTTTACCTTAATATAAATCGACTTGTCATTTCCTGTAGCTCTTGTGCCATTTTATTCAGTTCCTGCGTGGCTGCTGTAACCTCTTCAACAGACGCTAATTGTTCCTCTGAAGCTGCTGCCACTTGCTGTGAATGATCCCGCGACATCCTTGCGCTATTTTCTACCTCTGTTACAGAAGCACTTACCTGTTCTGAACCGGCTGCCATTTGCTCTGAAGCTGCTGATACTTCTTGAATTTCAGAAGCGATATTTTCAATAACTTGCACAATGTGTTCAAATGCTTCTTCGGCTCCCTGTACAGTGGCAACTCCGTTTTTCACATCCTGAGTTCCCTTCTCCATAGTAGCTACAGCAATAGACGTTTCGTTTTGAATTTGTTTAATAATAAGAGCGATGTTTTCTGCTGATTCTTTCGATTGTTCAGCTAGCTTACGTACTTCATCTGCTACTACTGAAAATCCGCGACCCTGCTCTCCTGCTCGTGCAGCTTCAATCGCTGCGTTTAAAGATAGAAGGTTCGTTTGAGATGCGATATCCGTAATCACCTCTACGATTTTCCCAATCTCATTCGAACGTAGCCCTAATCGTTTGACTACTTCTGCTGATTCACCTACAGAAGATTGAATATCACGCATTTGCTCCATTGCTGCTTGTACGGTCCGATTTCCACTCTCCGCCTTTTTTGCTGCTTCATTTGAAGCTTCAGAAACAAAGGAAGACGACTCCGCAATTTTGTTAATTCCAATGGCCATTTCCTCCATTGCACTTGCGCTCTCTTCCATTCCTTTCACTTGTGTTTCTGCCGCATTGGCCACTTCCTGAATGGCAACCGCAATATGTTGGGTTGCCTCTGAAGTTTGTTCACTGCTAGCAGACAGTTCTTGTGCACTTGCTGATAAACTTACAGCACTATCGCTGACCTTTTTAATGATTGCTTGTAGTTGCGCTATCATATCGTTGAAATCAGCTGTTAACCTTCCAATCTCATCTTTCGACTGATAGGTCCCATATACGGTTAAATCCCCTTCTTTTGCCTTCTGCATTAAATTCTGGATGTCTTGTAAAGGGCGAGTAATCATACGGGAAAGGAATACACCCACACTAGAACATAAAACCAGTGATACTATCGTGAGTAATATGATAATCCATGTTGTCTGTACAGCAACTTTGTCACTCGCTTCATTCGTTTCTTTAGCCAAGTTTTGATTATATATGGACAGTTCCTCTAAAATATTTTTAGACTTTTCACTGATCGGAGTCACTTTAGAGACATATACTTGATAAGCTTCTACGTTACGATTATTTTCTGCCAAATCCAAAACTTCTTTTCTCATATTTCGATATACGTTTAGCGCCTGTTGAAAATCGGTCAATAATTGCTTTTCTTTTTCATCTACCTCTTTTTGATTTAAATGGAGCAACAATTCATCTGTCTGTTTGGCCTTTTCATTAATCGAATTTTGAAGCTTCCTGTTTTTTTGCGTATCTGTTGTCAACATTAGTTCAAGAATATAGGAGTCAATCTCTCTCATATTCGTACGTATTTCACCCACCCATCGTGCCGGAACGAGCCGTTTATTATAGGTTTCATCCAGGTATCCATTTGCCTTTTGAATTGAATAATACCCTGCACAACCAACAGCGATAAGGAAGATTCCTGCTAAAAAAATCAATCCAAATATTTTTCTGCTGACTTTCCAATTTTTCACTACACTCATAGAACAACCCCTTTTCTATAATTATTATTCTTTCTCCAATTAATAGGAGAAAATTCCCTCAAAAAACTACGTCTTAAATAATGAAACATGGTATATTTTGTATATTACATATTCATCCAAAAAAGTATCATGTATCACTACTCACTTACATTATCGGCTGTTTTTTTTAAAGTAAATAGTTTCGAAAATAATTTAACTCTATTTGAGACTATAAACTATATAAATTACACTTGATATTTTGACACGATAGCGTGGTTGGAAGGAGGCGATTCAGAAAAAGAAGAGGATTGGATACGCCCTACGCTCCAGCAGAAGAAAGGCAAACGTGCCTTTTTCCAACCGCTCCGCCCACCGCTCTTCCTTCTTTTCTTCCCTCTCACCACAAGAATTTGTCGATGTATCAAATCAGATGTATATAGTATGGATAAATCGTTTTTCTGGAATCATGATTGCTTGTTTTGGTATAGCCTCTCTATATGATAGCATTCTAAATTTTTAGAATATAAAGTGTGCGATCGTCCATCTATTTGAGGCATTGCTACATGCCTATCAAACGTTCGAAATCAACACATACGTTGTATACCGATTAAGCATCACAAATCTCATACATTTGGCCCGATGGCCAGACACACAATAGCAAAAACCCCCTCGTCTTGAGGAGGCCACTGAAAAACTAGCGTTTTTTAGAGTAACTAAATTGATTCATCAAAAAAGACGACTCTAATTCAGTATTTGAATGCAGAGTCGTCTTTTTCCCCGTTATCACTAGCTGTATCTCTCGCTTTTAACCCATTAGTTTCAATATCCTTTTCAAATTCACTGTAAATATAGCCATTGCCCCTTGTAATTCCATACCAATAAGACCCGAGGATGACGCCACATCATACCCGTGTCGGTGCTTTAACTCACTATTTTTAGCTTCAATTTTATATCGTTCTTTCGATTTTTCTTTAAAATACTCACTTTCTTGAAATTTTTCCTGTTCTACATGTTCGTTGGATTTAATACTAACAGAATAACTCTTGCTTTTGGCTCCTTCTTTATAACATCCTTCTTTAAAAGAACATCGCTTACACCTTTCAATATCAAAATAGTACGTATTTTTTTGATTTTTACCTACCCCTTTTTTTCCTTGTCGAGCTTTCCGGATCGCCATATGTCCTGCTTTACATACATACATTCCTGCATCTTTATTGAATTCAAATTCATCTTCCTTCTTTCGATTCCCTTGTGTAACGGAAGGATTTAATTTAGCGACTAATTTGATATCGTTCTCCTGACTATATTCAATATTTCCTTTTTCCGAATAAGCAGTATCACCAATTACGGTTTCAATCTCCATGCCAGCTGCCACACTTTTTTCAACTAACGTCTGTAATTGTTTTCCGTCATTTTTTTCACCGGTCGTAATGGTTGCGGCCGTGATCAGCCGTTCTTCACTCATGGCTATGTGTGTTTTGTATCCAAAAAACGAAGAATCCGCACTTTTATGCCCCACCTTTGCATCTTGATCTTCTGAGATCGGCAACGGTTCGATATCATCAGCGACGACTTCTTTAAGACGGTTTACCTGTTCCTTTACTTTTGGATACTCGGAAATACTGCCTTCCTTTTCGATCACGTCAATAAGCTTTTGACAGTAGTCGATCTCATCTTCCAATACATTCGTTGCGTTTTTGGCGGGGAACTTGTTTTTCATGGTTTCATCTAGGGTATATACGACTTTTCTCAACTTTTTTGAGTGATCCATCAGGATTTCTTTAGGGGACTTCTGATTGTACCGAGCTTTCGTATGAGTGGCATCGACGATAATGGCTTTACTTTTGATAATCCCCTTTTCAATGGCGATTTCTACAGTCTTATTGATCAACATATCCAAAAGGTCGATATCTTTTAAACGCAGTTTCCGAAACTTGGTCAATGAACTTGATTCAATCACAGACTCTTCAGGCGCCATTTGAAGAAAATACTTAAAAGACATGTCATATTTCGAACGTTCAACCACGTCGACATCAGACAAGTCATAGATCGACTTCAACAATAAATATTTGAACATACGAATCGGGTCGATGGCGTTTCGACCGTTATCAAGGCAATATTTATCTTTAAGCTCGTCATATAAAAAAGAGAAGTCGATCAGTTCGTTAATTTTTCGCAACAGGTTATCCTTTGGAATGACCAAATCATAAATAGCCATAAACGGACTGAAGATCATGGATTGTTGTTTTTGAATCATCGTAACCACCCGCATAAATTGATACCTTGATTATACAGAAAAAAGGTATAATCTCCTCACAAATGGAGGGATGATACCTTTTTTAGGTCAAGAGGACTTTTTCAGTGGCCTCGCCTTGAGGGGGATTGTTCTAATTGTTTGCCCCATTTTATTTACGTAGAGCATACTTTTTACTGTAGTTTTTCTTTTGCTTTATCAGGTATATCTTCTTTTTTTACCTCTTCATAAGAAGTAACTCCTTTTTCATCTTTTACATAAACACATAAGTAGGCATTTTCTTTAAATCTACGATCTTTTCCAGCTCTCATAAATGTAAGTGTCTTTTCTTTCCCATCCTTATCATAGCCAGGAAGGGTATATTCACCAGAATCATTTGGTTCCCCTTTAGTCTGAACATAATACTTTTCTGTACCAAGTTTGTTAAAATTCACATTTTGAATAACAAATAATCCGCCAAAAATAACAACAACCGCTATAACAGATATAATAGTTATAATTTTCTTCATTTTTTCTCCTCGTATCTATTTTGTTTTTATCACAATTTTGTAGTAAGAATTGACCGTTAGGAAATAATAAACAATGTAGGCAATTGTATATATGCCCATACATATAACGACCGGAAGAACTAAGTTTGTTTGCATTAAATTGGATAAAGCAGTTAAGGCAACAGCGCAATGAGCGATTCCAGCAAGTAAAGGCAAAGCAAAGATAAATAACATTTGTTTTGCGATTGATTTACGCACTTCCTTTTTCTTTACACCAATTTTGTATAAAATTTCATAACGGCCTTTATCTGCGCCAGCTTCCGTTAACTGTTTAAAATAAATAATGCTACCCGTTGCTGCTAAGAACACTAATCCTAAAAATCCGCCCATGAAGATCAGTAGCCCCGATGATTCAAGACCGGCAGAGTAATCAGCATAGAAGCTTGACAAGTTTGCTTTCTCTGGAACAAGTGCTTGTACATCTTTGGACAATTGTTTTGCATCATCATCATTTGTAATTTTATAAGCTTCTACGTTCAGCGGCCTTATTTCAGACTGTAATTGGGCAAATAACTCATCACTTACGACAATAGAATTTTGAATAGTATAAAGGTTGAATACACTATATTTCTTGAAATCTGTAAACGTAATGTGTTGCACCTTTTTGTTCGTTTTAAACGAGATGCTTGAACCAACATATTTTGGTGAAATACTATCCATATAGGTTGCGTCTAAGACAACCGCTTCTTCACCTTTTAAAGTAAGATTCTCATTACGTTTTTGCTCTTTTGCTAATTTGTTAAAATCGTGATTTGAAATAAGCGTATACCTCATTTCATTTCCATAAAATTCATTTTTAAAGCCCGTAATGTCTGCCTCCACTTCCAGTGTGAGGATTGCTGCATGATAAATGACTTGATGATTTTTATTTTGACTCATAATGTTTTGTACTTTTTGTGAAACTTTGTTGTTTGTATCTATAAACATGAAGCTATTTGGATTGAATTTTTCGGCATTCGTTCGATTGTTATAATACATGCTATACGCCGTACAAACAGCGGTTAATGTTGTTGCACTAAGTACAGCAATAATCGTTAACGTCCGAGCATTTCCTTTCATGCGATATAAGAGTTGCGATGTTCCAATGATATTAATGCCTTTCCAATAGCTCTTTTTGTTTTTTCTCGAAAGTTTTAATACATATACGGTCAATGTACTAAATAAGAAATAAGTGCCAAGTATAACGGTTACTAAAATGACCATCGGTGTAACCATAAAGCCAAGCGTTTTCCAAACTTTTGAATCCATTAAGTTTTGAAGAGCAATCCAATATCCTGTGCCAATTAAAATAATGGACAGTAAGGCGACAATGAAAGATGCCCTTGATTCTTTCTCGCCTTCTTTATCAGCTTGGAATAGCTCAATTAATTTAAAGCGATAAATTAATCGATAGCCTTGGAATGAAGTAATCAATGTAATCAGTAAAAAAACAATCACTGTATTTATGATTGCGGCAACTGAAATTGAAAAGTTCCCAACTACTTCATAGCCCATAAGTTTCATTAATAGTGCGACGAACAACTTTGATAATACAGAACCAACAGCAATCCCGATAATAAGTGCTAAAAGCCCCATAATAAAATTTTCATAAAAAAGCATTTTGCCAATTTGTTTTTTTCGAACACCTAGCAAAGAATAAAGCCCAACTTCCTTTTTGCGTTTTCTTGTAAAAAAGGAATTCGAGTACCAAATAAAAATCGCCACGAAAATCATTAACACGACCGCTGCACCACTAAATGCAGAACTAATTTTTGTAGAACCATCTGAAGTCGCTTGAATCGTTTTATCATATTTTAATGAAACGAATGTAAAATAAATAACAATGCTAAAAATCATCGATGCAAAGTATAAAAAATAATTACTAAAATTCATCTTGATATTTTTTTTCGCGATACTAAATAACGTCACTATGCCCACCTCCAAGTGAAGCCAGGACATCTAACACCTCTTGGAAGAATCCCTTGCGAGTTTGCCCCTCTTTATAAAGCTCCTTATAAAGCTGACCGTCTTTGATGAACACGATTCGTTTACAAAAACTGGCCGCAAAGGCATCGTGCGTAACCATCATAATGGTTGATTTATTCCTTTCATTTAATATGCTTAAGCTTTCTAATAAACTTGTGGCAGATTTCGAATCTAATGCACCCGTTGGCTCGTCTGCTAAAATCAAGCTTGGATTTGCCACAATCGCTCGAGATGCAGCAGCACGCTGCTTTTGCCCACCGGAAATGTGGTACGGATATTTATCTAAGATTTCCCGAATGCCAAATGTATCTGCTATTTTCTCGACCCGCTTTTCAATTTCCTTTACCGGCACGTTAGATAAGGCAAGTGGCAGTAAAATGTTTTCTTTCACTGTTAACGTATCAAGTAAATTGTAGTCTTGGAAAATAAATCCTAGCTTATCGCGGCGAAAGTCCGATAATTGTTCTTCTTTCATCGTAACGATATTCTTACCGTCTATATTGATTTCACCCGATGACGCTGTATCAATGGTGGAAAAAATATTTAAAAGCGTTGACTTACCTGCACCAGATGGGCCCATGATTCCAACAAATTCACCTTCTTTAATCTCAAGATTGATATTCTTTAGTGCTGTAAAAGCACTTCCTTTTGAACCAAAGACTTTTTCTACATTTTTTGCCTGTAAGATTGTCTTCATCTCATTGCCCTCCATAAATTCTTTCTTGCAATAACCTTTACATGACTGGCTCATCACGTGTTACAGTTTAAAACACCACCATTCATCGTTTCTATCGAATAACCTTTCATTTCCCTTACATCCGTGTAAGGATCTAGATTTGTTTAAAAATAAAAAGCTGATTCTCCCTTTGTTGTTACGGGGAAATCAGCTTTTTAAACACCACTTCTTATTTATGTAACCTCAGCATTTAAAGCTTTTTACACCTCCAATTGCTACAATAAATGTAAAAACAATAAGCTGTGCTATAATGAACGTCATATTGATCAACCTTCAAATGTTTTGTTAATCTCATTGTATCCTGATAATACTTAAAGGAGTAATTCTAATGAATAAAATTATGATTGTTGAAGACGATACAAAAATCGCAGAGTTACTTCATTCACATATCGAAAAGTATGGGTATGAGGCTACTGTCACAAAAGATTTTAATCATGTGCTTGACTTATTCCGTAACATTATGCCGGATTTAGTGTTACTAGATGTAAACTTGCCAAGCTTTGACGGTTATTATTGGTGTCGGCAAATACGATCCATTTCCACTTGTCCCATCCTATTTATTTCGGCACGAGCTGGTGAAATGGATCAAGTCATGGCACTTGAAAACGGTGCAGATGACTATATAACAAAACCTTTCTATTACGATGTCGTTATGGCTAAAATCCGTAGCCATTTGAGAAGATCATATGGGGCGTATGCACCCAAAATGGAAGAACGTATTGTTGAACAAGAAGGTCTTATACTGTACCCCGAGCGTATGGAACTGAAACTCGGCGAGCAAATAACGACGTTAACCAAAAAAGAAGCAGTTCTTTTAGAAACACTTCTAAAACGTTTCCCCCGTGTCGTTAGCCGTGAGACACTTTTGGAAAAGCTTTGGGATGATCAATCTTATGTTGATGATAATACGTTAAATGTCAACATAACGCGCGTACGTAAAAAATTACAAGAGCTAGGGATTCATGATGCGATTGAAACAGTTCGGGGGGCCGGATATCGTTTCAATGTAACGTATTAGAATGGTGAAACATAATGAGACTTTTTTTACGAGACCATATTCCGCTTATATTCTTTACTATTGCTCAATTATTTCTTGTTCTTCTTATTTATTGGCTTGATGGTTATCGTCATCTTTCTACCGCCCTGTATTCGGTATTTTTAGGTGTTTGTTTATTAATCGGCTATTTATTGTATCGGTATTTCAGTTATCGCTCATTTTACATGCGTTTATCAGCTCCCCCTAAAAACTTAGATGAGTTCACGGAAAAAACGGGTTTTGCACCATTAGCAACAGCTCTTGATGAATTGCTTAAAACTCAATATTTACTTTGCCAAAACCAACTAAAAACGTGGGAACGGAAAAATTCTGAACATCTTACATTTATGAATCAATGGGTCCATCAAATGAAAACCCCTCTTTCTGTAATCGAGCTGATTACACAAGATGAGGATGACCCTCGTTTTGAAAGCATTGCTGAAGAAACAGATCGAATGCGCAAAGGGTTAGAAATGGTTCTATATGTTGCACGACTCGGGGTGTTCGAGCATGACTTCCGAGTTGAAAGGATTCAATTACACGAGGTTGTTCATAACGTCATTCATGAAAATAAGAAACTGTTCATTCGCAATCAGGTATATCCGGAAATAAGCATCGATCCTGCCTTAACTGTAGAGTCGGATGCAAAATGGCTCAGATTTATCCTTAATCAACTGTTATCTAACGCCATTAAGTACTCTGCAGGAAGTCGGGAAAACGTAACAGTGAACGCTTATCCAAAAAATCGTGCCGTTATCCTTGAGGTGAAAGATCGTGGAATAGGTATCCCAAAGGCTGATTTATCTCGTGTTTTTCGCCCGTTCTATACAGGAGAAAATGGACGGAGGTTTAAGGAATCTACCGGGATGGGGTTGTACCTCATCCATGAAGTATGTGAAAAATTAAATCATAAAATCGAGTTAGAATCTGAAATCAATAAAGGCACCATTGCTCGCATTATCTTTCCATATTCTAATCACTAATAAATAACCCGTATTCACTAAAAGTGATACGGGTTAACATTTTGTTTTGGGGTTAAAATTTATCGATATTATCTTACTTTTTCACTATACCTTACCAAGGGTGTGATACCTTACATCAATGTAAGGTAAATGAAAGATTTTTCGATTGGAGAGACTATAGTAAGCCTTTATGATGAACTGTAAGAACATATGAAGGGGCTGTCATTATGGAAACACAAATGCTACAGGTTCGTGGACTTAGCAAAATTTACGGTGGAAAAATAGTATACAAAGCTTTATCAGATATTGATTTAA
Source organism: Aneurinibacillus migulanus (assembly GCF_001274715.1). GTDB lineage: Bacteria > Bacillota > Bacilli > Aneurinibacillales > Aneurinibacillaceae > Aneurinibacillus > Aneurinibacillus migulanus. The sequence goes on from NZ_LGUG01000004.1 coordinate 3,581,019, forward strand.
ACATCGAAAAAGGTGAATTTGTCGGAATTATGGGACCATCAGGGAGCGGGAAAACAACACTTCTGAATATGGTGTCAACGATCGATTCTCCGACATCTGGAGAAGTATTAATTGACGGTAAGAATCCGCATCAATTAAAGAAAAACGCCTTGGCACTCTTCCGCCGCCGTGATTTAGGATTTGTGTTTCAATCGTTTAATCTTCTCGATACATTAACCGTTGAAGAGAATATTGTACTTCCTCTCACATTAGATGGAATTAGCGTAAAAGAAATGGACAGTAAAGTACACGCTATCGCAAAGAAGCTTGGAATCGAACAAATCTTGAATAAACGAACATATGAAATTTCCGGTGGTCAAGCACAACGCACAGCGATCGCCCGCGCCATTATTCATGCACCTAAACTGCTGTTAGCTGACGAACCGACAGGAAATCTTGATTCAAAATCATCTCGTGATGTAATGGAAACATTAGAGACGATAAATAAGCAAGACAAAACTACAATGATGATGGTGACACACGATGCTCTAGCCGCAAGTTATTGCGACCGCGTTGTTTTTATTAAAGACGGTCGCCTATATAACGAAATCTATCGTGGCGATAATCGCCAAGCCTTTTTTCAACAAATTATCGACGTTTTATCTTTACTGGGGGGAAATTCACATGACCTTTCATCAATTAGCTTTTAAAAATGTAACTCGAAATAAACGAACATATGCCGCATACTTCTTTAGCAGTATGTTCTCTGTCATGGTCTTCTTTGTTTATGCCATATTTGCGTTCCACCCATCTTTATCAAATGAAAACCTTGGTAACTATGTTTCATTAGGGATGCGCTTTGCGGAATCGATTATTTATGTATTTTCATTTTTCTTTGTTTTGTATTCGATGAGCACTTTTTTAAAATCTCGAAAAAAAGAATTCGGCATTTTTGTCATACATGGTATTTCTAACTTTCAATTAAAACTACTCGTATTTCTCGAAAATATGATAATCGGCTTCGGTGCGACTGTTTCAGGAATTACAGCCGGGCTCATCTTCGCGAAGGCATTGCTGCTTATAGGTGAAAATGCAATAGGACTAGTAGGAAGGCTGCCTTTTTACTTTCCATGGAAAGCCATCATTTTTACATTTATTGCATTCCTTACACTTTTCCTGTTTATCTCTCTTTTTACTGCCACCATCTTACGTGGCAACAAATTAATTGATCTATTTACAGGAAGCGCCAAACCGAAACCGGAACCCAAAGCATCTATTTGGTTATCATTACTTGCAGCTGTTCTTTTAATTACAGGATATGTTATCGCCTTGCTTGTAAGAAAAGAAGGGGTTTTCTTTGCCATGATACCCGTCACAATCATCGTGTCGATCGGAACGTACTTCTTATTTACGCAGCTTAGTGTTTCAATTATTTCAGCGCTAAAGCACAACAAAAAGCTTTATCGTCATAAAACAAATATGATTGCTTTATCAAATTTGGCTTATCGTATGCAAGATAATGCACGAATCTTTTTCATTGTAACGATCGTATCAACCGTTGCTTTTGCATCTATTGGCACATTGGTAGGACTTCGCTCTATGATGATTGATAGCATGACAAGTGAAAAACCCTATGCCTTTACCTATTCATCAAAAAAGAATAATGTACAAGAAATGAAACATATCTCCCTTATTGAACACGAACTAAATAAGGAAAAACTTGAATACAAAAAATTAAACATGCCTGCAAAAAATGAAACAAGTTTACGAACAGGCAATGAAGTGACACTTGTTAAGCAATCCATTTTTAATCAATATGCCAAGAGCGAAAATGAAGAAACAGTCTTACTAAAAGGAAATGAAACGATATATCTCCCATACTCAAAAAAAGGTGTAGACCAATTTAACAAGAACGAAAAGATCACATTAAAAGAAAGCAACATTACACTTGATCCTGTTAAAGCAATAACTCATTCAAGTTTTCCGCTACGTAGAACGAGTTTTAATTTATTAGTTGTTCCTGATTTAATTTACAATAAAATGAGGAACACAGAAGAAGAAAACTACTATTTCTTTGATGTGAACAGGTGGCAAGAAACACGTTCAATCGGAAACACCCTTCTAAAACAGATCACTCCTTCACCTGATCAAGCCTATTCTTTTTCTTCGTTAGCCGTTGATATCGGAAAAACAAATGAAGGAATGAGCTTGATGTTATTTGTTGGATTGTTTATTGGAGCTGTGTTTTTTGTAGCAGCAGGAAGCTTTTTGTATTTTCGTCTTTATAGTGATCTAGACGATGATATACGACAATACAATGCGATCACTAAGCTCGGTCTAACTGAAAAAGAATTAACAAAGGTAATCACAACACAACTTGCCTTACTGTTCTTTGTACCCATTATTGTAGCTACGATTCATGGTGCCATTGCGTTAACTGCATTACAGCATATGTTTGAGTATTCACTTATAAAAGAATCCACATTGGTACTTGGAAGTTTCTTTCTAATACAAGTCTTTTATTTCTTATTTATGCGTACTCGTTATATTCATCATGTAAAACGAGCACTAATGTAATAACCATGACAGCGAACCGAGGCTATCCCATAGCCAGGACGGCAACCCAGCTTAAGCAGACACCATTCTAGGTGCGCACCCATAAAATGATGAGGTGAACTTTCTCTCTTCATTCAAAAAGAGAGCTTGCCTGACATCAAAATGGAGGAATGCACATGAAAAAATATAAAAAATCGGCACTGTTTGAGCACCGTTTCTGGCTACAGATTCTTGGTGATCATGCCCGGTTTATTCGCATGTCGCTCGCGGTGAATGAACAGCAGGAAATCGATATGGCCACCGTATTTATTCAAGGTTTTGATACGCTGTTGGAACAGGCACGCCGGGAAGATGTATCGCAGGCGGAGCTTATTGCTCTAACCAGGCAGGCATTCGAATGGACGGGGCGGTTACGCGAATATAAGCTTCATCTTTTGCGCAGACACGTAACCGGAAGCATCGGTCTTCATCTTTCTCCTACATTTTTGAATCATATGGTAAATGAACTCGATGAATACGTACGCATCCTTTCCTATCTCATACAAGAGCAATGTCCTCCGGCGTGCCATGCCGTGCACCACCATCTTTTGTGGCTACAGGATGCGGTAGGACACGCGGCAGCGATTACATGTGAAGTAGATGAAGTGGAGCGTGATATTAAGGCGCGAAGTAAAACATTCACTAAACATTTTGAGGACTTATATAGTAAAGCGGTTGAATTCGCCGGATATTTACGGACCCGCCTCTCTCAATTTCCGGCCCTTGAGCGGTTCAATAAGCAAGTAGAGTTAGAAATGTTTGTGTTTCTTCAGTTTTTGAAAGAGATTGAAGAGATGGATATTCATGCATCGTTGCTAGGAACTCTTTCTCCACTTATGCCCGATCATATGTCACGGGAAGAGTGTTACTACTTGACCAAACTGGCGGAAACTTCAAACGTAAAACAGCCCGACTGCCGTCCCGATAAACCAAGAATCGAATACAACTAATAGAATAAACTTCTTTTTTACAGCAGTCAGACCGAAATAGGGATGGCTGCTTATTTGTAGATTTCTTTAAAAACTCATGCTATAGTTTGAATATAAGAAAAATTCGAGCGAGCGTTCGCTCACTTATTAGGATAGGAGCTGAATACTATATGTCTATTTCTCCCATTCACTTTTTTCAGCGTACTTTCCCCAGTGCCAACATGATATTGCTGCATGGTAAACAACCTATTCTTGTCGATACAGGATTCGGCAGTGACATCTCCGAGACCGAAGAGCTATTGAGGGAAGCCGGGGTCAAACCAGAAAATCTCTCACTTATCGTCAATACACATTATCATAGCGACCATGTTGGAGGCAACTATACGTTTCAGACAAATTATCGTATTCCTATTGCTGCGCACTGCTGGGAAGGGGAAGTGATTAATTCTCGCGATCAAGAAGCATGCAGCGCAGAATGGCTGGATCAGCCGGTCGAGCCGTATAGAGTGAATCGCATGCTTTCTGATGGGGATGAACTTGATGCCGGCGGTGTACCCGTACAAGTTATACACACTCCTGGGCACACATTAGGGCATATTTCCTTGTATGCTCCGGCTCAACAAACCTTGATTGTCGGTGATCTTTTTCACGAAAACGATGTAGGATGGATTAACCTTTTTCGCGAAGGGAGCGGAGCGTTGCAGCGTAGCCTCATAAGCCTGGATCGTTTAGCCGCTCTTCCGATTTGCCGTGCTTATTCAGGTCATGGCCCGGCGATAGATGACCCTATTACATCCATTGATAACGCAAGAAGACGGTTAGAGAAATGGCTACATACGCCTGAGAAGGTTGCTTGGCACGGCTGCAAACGCATTTTTGCCTATGCGCTTATGATATTGGACGGTATACCCGAAGAAAAGATACATGAGTACCTTATGACCTGTGGCTGGTTCCATGATTTCAGCCGTCATGCCTTTAAAACCGAACCACACCGCTTTGTCGAACCGCTTCTTGAGGAGATGATCCGTTCCGGGGCTGCCGTCCGAGCAGATGATGGCCGATTGATCGCCGGTGCACCGTATACTTCTCCCGGATCGGAATGGTCTCCTACACTGCCTTTACCAAAGCAGTGGCCCGGTGTAGCAAATACCTCCTCCCTACTGTAACGGTTCACATAGTTGGTCAACATTACACTATTAAATATAGATAAGTCCCCCTTCTGAATAGTCTCCCGGTATGGCGGCAGGTTTGTACATTCCAGTACGACCGCCGCCATATCCGTTTCATCATTCCTTCAATAGATGATATTTCCTGATTTTGTTGTACAATATCGCAAGCGATATGCCAAGCGTACACGCCGCCTGTTTTTTTCCGTTTACGGTCGTACCAAAATGCTGCAACGCTTTTTCGATCGTTTTACGATCCAATACGCGTAGCGGGGATAGATGATGAATAATAAAAAGCATCATAATGGCTCACATAAAAACGATGATTCATAAAATTTCTTCTATTATACCCGGACACAAAATTTTTCTTGTTATTTTTTTCATATAAATAAATGGGCAGTACATCGAAAATCTCCTTTTCCTTTCCTAATGTAATACCGACTGATTACCCTTGGCATTATTTGGTATATCCTGCATAATTTTTAATTATCGAAACATTTAAAACAAAAAGCAGGGAGGAAGTACGTAATGCGCAAATCATTCTTATCCACTCTTCTTGCAGCTAGTCTGCTTGCGAGCGGCACATCTGTTTATGCAGCACCACCGGTACAAGTAGAGAAAGCAGAACATGGGCAGTCTCAAAAGTCATTCGATCAACAGATCGTAAAGCAAACCGATGCTGAAAACATGTACCGTACGATTCAACAGTTGTCCCAAGCTCCACGTGTAGCCGGTTCACAGGAAGAATTAAAAGCTGTACGCTACATCGAACAGCAATTCAAATCATTCGGCTATCAAACGAAGGTGCAACCGTTTCAATTCGAGGGGTATACCGCACCATCTGATGTAGTGGTAAAAGCGGGGTATGCCGCCATCACAGCCGAAGCCTTCACTTATTCTCCGAACGGAGAAATAACAGCGGACCTAGTCTATGTCGGGCTTGGTACGGAAGCAGATGTAAAAGGTAAGGACTTAACAGGTAAAATCGCGCTCATCCAACGTGGTGAAATTTCATTCGCTGATAAAGTGCGCAATGCCGCCAAACAAGGCGCAAAGGCCGTCATTATTTATAACAATGCTGACGGGAAGCTGAACGGTACATTAGGTGGTGCAGACAAATCCTTTGTTGCTGCAATCGGTATTACCAAACAGGACGGTGAAGCGCTGGCGGCCAAATTGAAGAACGGTGAAGCTGTAAGTGCAAGCGTAAAAGTGGCCGGAGCAAAAGTGGAAACACTAACATCGCATAACGTCATTGCTACAAAAAAACCGAACGCAAATAAGAAAAATACCGATGACATTATTATTATCGGCGCACATCATGACTCCGTACAAGACGCACCGGGCGCCAATGACGATGCCTCAGGTGTTGCCGTTACACTCGAATTGGCACGTATTATGGCTAAAATGAAAACCGACACCGAATTACGTTTCGTTACGTTTGGTGCTGAGGAAAACGGTCTCATTGGTTCTGAGAAATATGCGGCATCGCTGAGTGAAGACGAAATCAAACGCACGATCGGCATGTTCCAAATGGACATGGTGGGCAGCAAGGATGCTGGGGATCTGATTATGTATACTATTGACGGAGAGAAAAACAGGGTGACCGATTTGGGTGCTGCTGCGAGTTCTCGCCTCTCTGGAGTGCTCCCTTACGGTCAAGAAGGGCGGAGCGACCATGAATCGTTCCATGCGCTAGGCATACCAGCCGCGTTATTTATCCATGCCCCGGTCGAGCCTTGGTATCATACGAAGGACGATACTCTTGATAAAATCAGCAAAGAAAAACTGGATAATGTGGCTGATATTGTCGGGTCAGCGGTGTATCAGGCAGCCCGCCCTGGCGAACTGAATATCGAGCGGGTTGATTATCCAAAAAAAGAGGTCGAACTGGAAAACTAAATCTCACAAAAAAACAAAGCGCTCGCATGTACTTTCGTACAGGAGCGCTTTGTTCTTATGGTCGAACAATGGTTACTTTTCCATTTTCTAAATAGACAAACTGGTACGCCGGGTATACCCATTGCTCCACTACTCCTTTTTCCGTTTTCGTTTGATTAATATATTTCGGCTCACCCCAGCTCGATTTCCGCACTTCTTCCTCTGTCATACCGACTTTAGGCGCCTGCCGCTTCGCCCGCTCCGCTTGCGATTGCTTCAAACGCGCTTGCCATGCCTGCCTTATTTCACGCTTCAGCACCATAATGTCCTGGTGTAAATCGCCTCTGTATGTATCTGGAACATCATTTAATTCACTAAGAGCAGCCGCATACCTATTGATATCCGAATTCCCTGCTTTTGCGGCGGCAAATTCACGTTGGGCTTTTACATATTTGAGTAGCATATGCGCATCCTCTGTGTTATCCGCATCCTGAAGCTGCCGCTGTGCCTTGGCCCAATCCTGTTCCTTAATGCTTCTAATCGCCTGCTCATATGCCGTCTTTTCCGTATAGCTCTCTACATGACCGGATGCATATACTAGTAAGAAAATAACTCCGACACCCAGCAGAAGCCAGCGCAACCCTCTCCATTTTCCAGTCTGCGCTGTCTGATGCTCTCCCATATCGTCTCGTCTCCGTTCATTTCTGCATTTATTCAGCCTTCGACAATAGATTATAAAACACGGCGAACAGCACGCTCGCTACTCCTATGGAAAGAAGCGACCATCCCATGACCATGCCCTCCTTACACCTCTAGATTTTATTTTATATTCACTATCATTATAGATGCAACTAGCTATAAAAAAGTTGCAAAAAAGTTAAGCTTTTCCCCTTCATTCTTTCATTTCTACAGAAAATCTTTCCGTCCGAAATCCGATAAGAAAAAAAGTTTGTAAGAATAAAAGGTTTGACAGCGATACAAGAACCTGATATTCTACGGATAATTTCATAGGAAAGTCCACTGGGGGTGCCGATATGGCTGAGATAAGGTATAGCCTTAATCCCTTCGAACCTGATCTGGATTATACCAGCGTAGGGAAGTGGTATCGTTGACCGGCCATCGTCTTATACACAGATGGCACTACTTTTCTGGTCTCGTATGCCGCTCTGCTGATAGAGCGGCTTTTTTATTCGGGATGTACCCCTGGTGGAAATCTTTCTTTCTGAAAAAAATAGTTTTTAGGAGGAATTTGTTATGTTAACGTTTACTGAACAACTTCGCCAAGAGGCTGATCCGATTTTCGAGGCAATTTTCACCCATCCGTTCGTACAAGGAATCGCGAACGGTGATTTGGATAAAGAATCAATTATTCATTATGTAAAACAAGATTTTGAATACCTCAATGCATTTGCACGCATCTATGGCATCGCTATCTCTAAATGCGAGGACCGCAATGATATGGGTATGTTCGCCGAGCAGGTTTCGTTCGTACTGCATGGTGAAGCCCATCCTCACAACAACTTGTGCCGGGTAGCCGGAGTTCGCTATGAAGATGTACAAGGATACCCGCTTGCTCCGAACGCAAGCCACTACATCCGTCACATGCTGACTGTAGCACATGAAGGTACACTCGGAGAAATTCTGGCCGTACTTCTACCATGCCCGTGGACCTACCTCGAAATCGGGCGCAAGCTTGTAGATGAAGTTAAACCAACCCCTTCCCATCCTTTCTATGAATGGATTACGTTCTACGGCGAAGCATCGATGAATGATCTCACCGACCGCTTCCGTGCGCGTCTCGACCGCTGGGCCGAAGCAGCGAGTGAATCCGAAAAAGAAAAAATGAAACAGCATTTCCTGACAAGCTGCCAGTTGGAATACATGTTCTGGGATATGGCTTATACGAAGCAAGCATGGCCAGTGGCATTGGAAGAGGCGGCTACACGATGAACTGGAAAATGCGAGAAGTCGTATTAACCGTGGCGTTGTCGATTGCCTGCGGCGTCCTATATCTCGGCTGGTCCACACTCTGGCTCCCTGTCTCGGCCCTTGTAGGGCCGGTTGGGGCCGAGGTCATGTTCGGGGTCTGGGTGTTGGCAAGTCCACTTATCGCCTTTATCATTCGTAAGCCAGGGGCTGCACTTATCGCCGAAGTATCTGCTGCTGCTGTTGAGGTGTTCACCGGTAGCCACTTTGGCCTCTCTTCTCTGCTAATCGGCTTTTGCCAGGGACTGGGTGCAGAGATGGCGTTCTTCTTATTCCGTTATAAAAAATATTCGCTGTCCACCCTCATGCTCTCAGGTGCATTAGCGGCAGTAGGCAGCATGGCGTATAGTTTACTGGCCAACGGATTTGGCTATTTTACTCCAGGCGTGCTGGGTGCCACATTCGCGCTACGTATCATAAGCGGTGCCATTCTGGGTGGATTGCTCGCAAAGCTAATTGCCGAATCGCTTGCGAAAACCGGAACTCTTCAGCAATACGAAATCATGCGACAACGCAGAGAACAGCAAGGTGATACGTATGGCTCCGTATCTGGCATGTAACGATGTATCTGTCCGTTTCTATGGAGCACCTTCTCTTACATTACGAAATGTGACCATCTCGGTGCAAAAAGGGGAAAAAGTATTGCTGCTCGGTCCGAGCGGCTGCGGCAAATCAACGCTCTTATCCGTATTATCCGGTATTATTCCCGGCACCATTGAAGCGGAGGTCACCGGCGATATCATACGGCCTGCCTCCGTCGGCGTCATGTTTCAAGACCCGGACGCTCAATTCTGCATGCTTACTGTCGGAGACGAAATTGCCTTCAGCCTCGAAAACCGTGCCATCCCACGGAACGAGATGGACGCGCGTATCGATGCGGCAATGAGACAGGCGAACCTTTTCGTGCCGAAGGATACGCTTATCGAGACACTATCTGGCGGTATGAAGCAACGTCTAGCGCTCGCCTGCCTGCTGGCCCTCGAAGCGGACGTATTATTTCTTGACGAACCGACAGCACAGCTCGACCCACAGGGACGACAGGATGTGTTTTACTTGCTCAAATCGATAGCTGCATCCGACATGACGATGGTATTCGTGGAACACGTGCTGGACGGTCTCATCGATTGGATGGATCGCGTCATTCTTCTGGATGCTACGGGAAACCTCATCGGAGAGGGTGCACCGCAAGACGTCCTACGCCGATATAGCAAAGAAATCGAGGCCGCCGGCATCTGGCGGCCCCGTCTCTTCCCGCACACGATGGACGAAGTGAGTGCCGACTCCTCCCACACGCTCCAAATCACCTGGCGCGACTCACTCAAACAAAGCGAAAAGCGCGCCCAGACGCCCAGACAGGAGAAACCGGACATCTGCAATGTGCGCGATCTTACCATTAGCTACGGTAAAACGAATGTGCTAGAGCAAATTTCGTTTGACATTAAGAAAGGGGAATGGATAGCCATTGTCGGGGAGAACGGTGCAGGCAAAAGTACGCTGTTAAAAGCGCTGGCCGGACTGGAAAAGGGACGACGGGGCGACATCTATATCCAAGATCGCCCTATCCGCAAATGGCCAGCCACAAAGCTGTATGAGCAGGTCGGATTTGTATTTCAAAATCCTGAACTCCAATTCGTTACGGATCGGGTATACGATGAAGTCGCCTTTGGCGGGCGTATCCGCAAATTTGATGAATCAGTACTCAGCGAGAAGACACATCGCCTGCTGCAGGAATTTTCCTTGGATGCACACCGAGATGCACATCCATTCACCTTAAGTCAGGGACAGAAGCGGCGTTTAAGCGTAGCGACCATGCTTTTGTTCGAACAAAAGCTCCTGTTGCTTGATGAACCGACTTTTGGACAGGATGAGGCTACATCTAATCAATTGCTTGCCCGTCTTATGCAGCGTAAGAAGCAAGGTACAGCCATCGTTATGGTGACCCATGATATGGATATAGTGGATCAATATGCAGACCGTGTACTTTGGGTTTCAGACGGTACTATTCGTTTTGATGGGGCCCCTTATCATCTGTTCTCTTCCGAAGAAGAGATTCCCGGTCTCATTCGCCCGCTATCATACGAATGGGAAAGGAGGATGCGTAATGAACGGTACCAGCACCCGATTGGCACGCGTTAATCCGGCTGTAAAATTAACAGCACACCTAGTAGTTATGCTATTTTTGATGATGATCGCGGACCCTGTCACCTCCGCCCTACTATGGATACTTTCCATTGTTATAGGCGTACTCCTCGGCGGCTGGAATATACAGTATATTATTAAACGTATTGTGCCTTATTTTGCTTTTTTTCTGCTCGTGTTCTGGATGCTGGCCGCCTTCGGCAAAGGTGAGCATATTGTATGGGAATTCGCCTGGTTTCGCATTACAGAGGAAGGCATATACAACGGATTGACCATTGCATTTCGCATGCTTGGATTCGTCACATACGGTCTGCTCTTTACGTCTACTACTGATACAACCCAGCTTGTAATGAGCATGATTCATCAGTATCGCCTTTCTCCAAAGTGGGGATATGGATTGCTTGCAGGATTACGATTCATCCCCCTATTTCAGAGTGAATTGGCACAGATGAAAGCTGCGCACAAAATCCGTGGATTCCATGCACAAGGAAAACTAAAATCATTCGCCCGCTATACGCTTCCCTTATTCACTCAGGGCATCCGCAAAGCAGAACGCGTGGCGGTCGCAATGGAGGCTCGCGGATTCGATGGTGCCAAACCTCGTACGTATTATCATGTGCCTACCATCCGAGGAATGGACTGGATGTATTGCATTCTCCTCTTCACGGCGGTTCTTGGTCTTACCGCACTATCCTTTTCATTTGGCTGGCTTCATTGGGCCTGGACCGGAAACAGCGCATAACCAAGCGTAACACAATATATCTATAATAAAAGGAAAAGGAAGCATCCGACTTACCTGGACGCTTCCTTTTCCTTTTTCCCGGTCTAATGGGCAGTAAGATCTCGATAAGTGCAACTAACCATCATCAGGGAAGGTTATTCCTCCTCTGATGATGAAAGCTTTACTTTACGATTAGTAGTTCATGTATTGCTCGCGCTCCCACGGATGAACCGTTGTGCGGAACATATCCCACTCGATTTCTTTTGCTTCTACAAAGTGCTCCAGTGCATGCTCACCCAATGCTTTGCAGATGACTTCGTTCGCTTTCAGATCTTCAATTGCTTCTTTTAGCGTTGCAGGAAGGCTATCAATGCCCGCTTCTTTACGCTCTGCTTCATTCATCACATAGATATTGCGATCTACTGCGGCTGGAGCCTGGAGTTTGTTTTTCACACCATCAAGACCTGCAGCCAGCAGAACTGCCAGTGCCAGGTACGGATTTGCTGCCGGATCCGGATTACGCACTTCGATACGGGTACTCATACCACGGGAAGCAGGAATACGGATAAGCGGGCTGCGATTTTGCGCAGACCATGCCACATAGCAAGGCGCTTCATAACCCGGAACCAAACGCTTGTAAGAGTTTACGGTCGGGTTGGTGATGGCAGCAAAGCCACGTGCATTTTTCACGATACCTGCCAGGAAATGCATGGCTGTCTCGCTTAAGCCAAGCTCTGTGGAAGGATCTTCGAATACATTCTTGCCATTAGAGAATAAGGACATGTTGCAGTGCATACCCGATCCGTTAATACCGAACAACGGTTTCGGCATGAAGGTTGCATGCAGACCATGTTTACGAGCAATTGTTTTAACAACGAGTTTGAATGTTTGGATTTGGTCAGCTGCTTCTACCGCACTCGCATATTTAAAGTCGATCTCATGCTGGCCTGGCGCTACTTCATGGTGAGATGCTTCAATTTGGAAGCCCATTTGCTCAAGCGTCAGTACAATATCGCGGCGGCAGTTCTCACCGAGATCCAGAGGAGCAAAGTCGAAATATCCACCCTGGTCATTCAATTCATTGGTCGGCTGCCCTTTCTCATCAAGCTTGAACAGGAAGAATTCCGGTTCCGGTCCGATGTTGAAAGCGTTAAAGCCGAGGCTTTCCATATCTTTCAGTGCGAATTTCAGGATTTGACGGGGGTCCCCCATAAAAGGCTGACCGTCTGGAGTATAGATGTCACAGATAAAGCGTGCAACCTTGCCTCCCTCTGTCGTCCAAGGGAAGATAACGAATGTATCAACGTCTGGGTACAGATACATATCAGATTCTTCGATGCGCACAAATCCCTCGATGGAAGAACCGTCGAACATCATTTTGTTGTCGAGCGCTTTCTCAAGCTGACTGACCGGAATTTCTACGTTCTTAATGGTTCCGAGCAAGTCTGTGAACTGCAAGCGGATGTATTTTACGTTCTCTTCTTTTACCAAACGGTAAATATCTTCTTTCGTATACTTTGCTGCCATCTCCAAACTACCTCCTTAAGTTCTCTCCTTAGCAAGGAGACTCCCTGTATATTTTTATAAGTTATTAATGGAAGAAGCGGGAAAGCTCCCCCCGATTAAGCAACGTTTGTCCCGGTCGGCTCGTGAACATCTGTTGCTTTAGCATGTCGCGCAGTTCACGGTCGGTCAATTCTTTGCGCTTCTGTTCAATTTTCTCGTCAAGCACATTACTATCGTGTTTGCCTTCCTGCTTCATCGCAAGTACCTGCTTGATACCGGCAATGTTGAGCCCTTTTTCAAGCAGCGCCTTAATCTCTAGCAGGCGATCTACATCATTGAAGGAAAACAGGCGCTGATTGCCTTTCGTGCGCTCCGGAGCAATTAACCCCTGCTGTTCGTAATAACGGACCTGACGCGCAGTTAATTCCGTCAACTGCATAACAATTCCTATCGGAAAAAGGGCCATATTACGGCGAATTTCATCTTTCATACCATATCTCCTTTTACCGGTGAATCTCCTTGCTTCCTTGGTTTCATTCTACACATGTCAGCTTTCCTCGTCAATAGATGTTAGCTAACTTTACATATATTTTTTCGGATTTTTTTAGATTTTTAACAAATTCTTTTCTACCATGTCATTTAACGCGGTCAATATACCCACTTTTACGTGCGAAGCAGTAAGTCCCCCCTGCACAAATCCAAGATAAGGTGGGCGAAGCGGACCATCGGCAGACAATTCAATGCTTGCCCCTTGAATAAAGGTACCAGCGGCCATAATTACAGGATCTGCATAACCCGGCATATCGCCTGGCTGTGGTACGACGTGCGAATCGACAGGAGATGCCTTCTGAATACCCTGACAAAATGTCACTAGACCTTCAGCCGTTCCAAATTCCACGGATTGAATTAAGTCTGTACGCGGAGCGTCCCACCGCGGATTCGTCTTGAAGCCAAGCCTTTCCAGAAGTCCGGCGGTAAACACAGCACCCTTCAACGCTTCTCCTACTACATGCGGGGCAAGGAAAAATCCCTGGAACGTCTCCAGCGTACCATACTGAGTCGACCCGATTTCCGCACCTAATCCCGGAGCCGTCATACGATAGGACGCCATCTCCACCAGATCTGCACGGCCCGCAACATAGCCGCCGCTTTTCGCTAGGCCGCCTCCCGGATTTTTGATAAGCGAGCCAGCTATAATATCAGCACCAACTTGAAGCGGTTCTCTTTCTTCGGTAAACTCACCATAGCAATTATCTACAAACACAATAATATCCGAACGAATGCTCTTTACAAACGCAATCATTTCCTCGATTTTGGCGATAGTAAATGAAGGACGGTCTGCATAGCCACGCGAGCGCTGAATGCCAATGACTTTCGTATTCTTATGTACTGCTTGGGCGATAGCCTCTTTATCGATATCTCCTTCGGAATTCAACGGTACAGCGGTATAGCCCACACCAAACTCTTTAAGCGACCCCTTGCCATGCCCACGCGCTCCGACGATTTCTTCAAGCGTATCATATGGAGCACCGGTAATGTATAACAGCTCGTCCCCCGGTCGCAACATACCGAACAACGCGATAGCAATCGCATGCGTACCGCTCAAAATATGTGTACGTACCAGCGCCGCTGCTCCGCCGAATACCTCCGCATACACCTTCTCTAACGTTTCTCGGCCCATATCATCGTATCCATAGCCGGTTGACGGCGCAAAATGGAAATCACTCACCTGATATTTTTGAAAAGCGCGTAATACTTTAAATTGATTGTAATCGGCCATTTTTTCAATTTCACGCAGACGTGGTCCGATTTCCGCTTCTACTCTTTCTACATATGATGCCAATTTTTCTCCATGCTTCAAATACGAAAACACTATATCTACCCTTTCCATGTAAATTGCATTTACTGATTGAACATATGTGGGGCCGTGCGGGGCAGGAACGAAGAAGACGAGGGGGAAGCGTCCTGCAGGCAGGACGCCATACCTTCCATTATACCTGTCGCCTCACAAAAATCGAGGCTCTAATAAGAAAAACTCACGAAAGGAACGTAACAAGCTCAGGAGAAAGCTGCTCAATCCCCTTTCCCTTTACCTCAAGTTCATAATACATACCATCCTCACCGATTTTCTCACGTAGTACATGCAAATTACGGCGTACAAGAGCATATAAATCGCCGCGTTCTGTCGGCAACCGCAGTACATATCGATTGTACTGGCTTTCAATATGCGCTTCGATGGCCTGCAGTAGACGCTGCATATCCTCTTCTACGTAGGCAGAAAGATATAATACTTTGCCAGATACCGCAGAAATAGGCCGTTCTTCTACCCTATCCATCTTATTGAATACAGTTAGACGAGGAATGGATTCGGCTCCAAGCTCAGTCAGAACCTCATCAACTACTTCCATATGAATCTGGTAATCAGGATGGGATGCATCGATGACTTGCAGAATCAAATCCGCTTCCGCCGCTTCTTCCAGCGTAGAACGAAATGCGGCAACCAGCTGGTGTGGAAGGTGCTGGATAAAACCAACGGTATCCGTTACGATAATTTCTTCACCGCCCGGTAAATTCACACGACGCGATGTCGGGTCCAGCGTAGCGAATAGCTTGTTTTCTTCGAGAATGCCCGCATCAGTCAGACGATTGAGAATGGTCGATTTGCCCGCATTCGTATAGCCCACGATTGCTACCTGAAATACGGCGTTCTTCTTACGACGCTCACGATATAATTGACGATGTCGCTTCACCTCGGCCAGATGGCCCTCAATTTCGCTGATACGACGACGGATGTGTCGACGGTCTGTTTCCAGCTTCGTTTCCCCCGGTCCCCGGGTCCCGATCCCGGCACCGAGCCGGGATAGCTCGGCCCCTTTTCCTGTCAGGCGGGGCAAGCGGTACTGTAACTGGGCAAGCTCTACTTGCCACTTACCTTCTCGCGAACGGGCGCGCTGTGCAAATATATCAAGAATGAGCTGCGTTCTGTCGATGACCTTACACTCGATAATGTGCTCCAGGTTACGGATTTGCATTGGTGTTAGCTCATCATTAAAAATAACAAGATCTGCCTCCAGCTCTTGAACTAGTACATTGATTTCCTCCACCTTGCCTTTACCGACATACAGGCGGGAATCTACCTGATCACGTCCCTGTGTCAACGTGGCGACGACTTCCGCCTCCGCCGTATGTGCCAGCTCGGCCAACTCCTCCATCGACAGTTCGAATTGACGCTGGTCCCCACTCTTTTTATAATAACCGACTAATATGGCACGCTCGGTTTTTTGTTCATCTACAATGTGTATCGCAAACGCCTCCTTAATGAAATAAAGCGTAAAATCTCTCGTCTACGCGCCATGTTGCGCGAAAGCACTTTATTATTATACCATTTTACCGACTTTCCGAACGGGAAAGCCCCTCACCTTTAGCCGTGGGAGTGGTCAACAAAACATAGCCCTTCGATAATAAGCAGGCTCTACGCCTTCGCTTCCTGCTACGCAATGATGTATACTTATTTCATAAAACAAGCAGCTATTCGATTATCCTCTAACAATTCGGAAGGGAGGCGGTATTACGTGGCTTTCGGTATTACACGCGCAGAACTTGCCGCCTGGAAAGCAAAAGTGCGGCAAGGAGAGGTATCACTTCTAACCCATTTCTGGCTGCATCCGCGCTACCCGAACATCAAAACGGTCACGAAAGCGGGATGCGCCGATTTGAATGCTCTACTCACCTGGGGAGAGCCATATGGGCTTGAGAGAAAGCACCTGCATCTGCGTAATGAATTTCCACACTTCGACTTAATCGGAGACAAGCAAGGGGAAATTCTAGCGCGTGAAGGATTATGGGATCAAATCATTCGGTTCCGCATACAGGTACAGACAGATAAGCAGTCTTAATTCTTTTGCAACCTTTCCCGTCACCGTACCGTCATACAGATGACTACACGGACAAAGGGGAGAAGAACGATGACTATCTCAAAAAGCATGAAAACTTTAGGCTGCACAGCGTTGCTTGGCGCTGTACTATTCACAGGAGCAGCATTCGCTCCGGCTGCCTACGCTGCGGCTGAACCACAGAAGAGCGCTGTAAGCACAGTAGGACTACGCACAATTACTGTGAGCGGCTATGGTGAGGTGACAGTGCAGCCGGATGTTGCTTATATCCAGTTGGGCCTCAACACCACCGGCAAAACCGCTCGAGAAGCGCAGGAGAAGAATGCTGTACAATTCAAAGCCATAAAGGCTGCATTGGAAAAGCGACATGTGCCGGCCAAAGATATTCAAACCGTCCGTTTCTCTACGATGCCGGACTATTCATGGGATAATAATAAACAACAATTAAAGGGCTACCAGGTAGAGCAGATTATTCAAGTAACCTATCGTGACCTAGCAGGAGTCGGTCCGCTGATGGATGCAGCGACGGCAGCCGGAGCGAACCGGATTGACAACGTCTCGTTCAGCTCTGAAAAAATAGAGGGGTATCGATTAGATGCGACAGATGCGGCACTTGATAATGCCCGCCAGAAAGCTGAACGCATTGCAAAACGTGCAGGTGTAACAATTAAAGAAGCCGTACAAATCTCAGACGGCACTTCACCAACACCGCCTATTATGTATACTCAGGCACGTGCAGATAGCATATCCACAAGCGAAAAAGCCTTAAGCAATGGAAGCCAGGTCTATCCAGGTGAGCTAAAGGTGGGAAGCTCCGTTACTGTCACGTACTCCTACTAAATCTTAAGTTTTCGCAGAAGGAGCCGAATTCATGATTCAAGCAATTGTATTTGATTTTGATGGGCTTATTTTCGATACGGAAACACATGAATACAAAGCCTTGCAGGAAATTTTCACTGAATATGAAGCAGAATTGCCACTAGACGTCTGGGGCAAATGCGTAGGTACACGCGCTGGTACATTTGATGCCTATGCGTATTTGGAACAATGCATCGGACGTACCGTCGACCGTGATGCACTAGTGAAGCTAAGACGCGAGAAATATGAGCGGCTAATTGGAGAAGAAAAAATCCGGGACGGCGTTGAAGATTACTTGAACGCGGCCCGTAAGCTCGGACTCAAAATCGGTTTGGCGTCCAGTTCGACTCGCCCCTGGGTAGTCGGCCACCTGGAAAAGCTAGGCATTCTGCATTACTTTGAATGCATTCATACGGCTGAAGACGTAGAACAGGTAAAACCAGACCCTGCTCTATATATAAAAACACTTCAATGTCTGGGTGTAAAACCTGAGGAGGCGATCGCGTTTGAAGATTCTCCTAACGGGGCGTTAGCCGCCAAACGGGCGGGCATGTACTGTGTTATCGTACCTAACTTCGTTACCGAGACACTGCCATTTCATACGATCGATATTCGGCTACAGTCTATGGCAGAAATCGCTCTCGAACAATTGCTTGATAAAATCGCATCATCTTCCGAAACGTAAATCATTCAAGACAGATAGAAGCCCCGCGGCGTATACGTACCGCGAGGCTTCTTTTTCATTTCATGCTATTCCTGGTCTTCTTCAGCTTCCGCCATGGATACCGCTTTTGGCGGCTCCTGCCCGGTAAGAGGAATCTCCCCGTCCCGGCCATACTGGTCAAGGCGTGATGGCTGGCTGCGCGGATGCGTCATCTCCATCGCCTGTCGCTTGTTTCGGTCGGTCATCTCTGCTCCTCCTTTATCCAAACGCTGCCTTTAGTATGACCGGATTCTTCCTAATTACACTATTAATTTATCGATAATCTTAACCAGATTTACGATTTCCGGCTTGCTGACCTGTGCATCTGCTCCCACCTTCTCGCCTTTATGGCGAAGATCGTCCGTAATCAACGAAGAGAAGATGACAACCGGCAGCTTACGAAGCTCTGGATGTTCTTTAATACGCTTAGTCAGATGGTGTCCGTCCATCTTCGGCATCTCGATATCTGTAATAACCAGCTGGATATGCTCAGTTATGTCCTGCTCGGTACGAGCCAAATGCTCCAGGTAATTCCATGCTTCATTGCCGTCCTGGCAGATTTCGATATGCACATACCCTGCTTCATGCAACGTTTCCTCGATTAACTTACGTAAAATTGCAGAGTCTTCCGCCAGCAGAATACGCTTAGCAGACGTATCACGCGCTCCAAGATCTTTCAACTGTCCGACATTAATCCCCGCTTCCGGACTAATATCTACTACTACTTTCTCAAAGTCAAGCAACAGAATAAAACGATCATCCATTTTTACAACACCGGTTGTACTGCTCTCCACACCACGTGCCAAATCGGACGGCTTCTCGATTTGTTCCCAGGAAATCCGATGGATACGTGATACGGAATGTACATAGAATGCCACTTTCATCTGATTCAATTCAGCAATAATCAATTTATCTTGTTCTGGATGATCAGACGGTGGATAGCCCAGTGCCTTCGCCAGATCGATGACTGTCAACACTTCACCGCGCAACTGGATAATCCCCATCACATGAGGATGAATCTTCGGTGTACGTGTTACTGGTACCGGGTTGATAACCTCACGCACCTTAATTACATTAATACCGAAAGTTTCTCCTGAAATGCCGAACTCAATAATCTCCAGCTCATTTGTACCGCTCTCCAACAATATTCCTTTTTTATCGTCCATCGCCATTTGTCCCGGCTCCTTTCCTCTATCCCATTCCTGTCTCTATTATGTTATCGGCGAATTCAAGTAAGAATCTACATCATCCGCTTACCAATTGGTACATAAGACTCTCGTCTCCTAGTAATATAGTAACTTATCGGCTGATTTCAGGCTAGATATTAATTGATATAAAATATAAAGAGACTAAGCAGGTCTTCCTCCTTAGTCTCTTCTGTATGTTTTATTTATCGTTCTCCTGTTTTTACCCTAAGGTTTTTCCATGTATCTTCTTCTGCAAGCCGATCCTTCCCCTTCATACGCAATTTATAATATAAATAACACACTGTCATGAAAGGAATGCCACAATATAAAGCGACTCGCTGATCCGGATCAAAGGACAAACTAACTAGAACCGTAACATTTAGAATCAAACCAAGCAGTGGTAAAAATGGGTATAGAGGTGTTTTAAATTTTAAATCCTCAATTTTCCCACCTTGTGCCACATACTCTTTTCGGAAAGCAAGCTGGGAGGCAGTAATGGAAATCCAACCCATTTGAGCTCCTAACCCTGCCGCTGAAATTAACCACAAATACACTGTTTCTGCAGCTACTACACTAGAGAGCAGAGAAAGAAAAGCAATAACCATTGTTAAAATAAGGGCATTCATCGGAACGCCTTTTTTGTTAACTCTTCCTAGCGCTGGTATAGCCATTTTATTTCTGGATAATGACCATAGCATCCTGGTCGCTGCATAAAGCCCGGAATTGGCTACAGATAACAATGCTGTTAGAATAACAAAATTCATAATGTCTGCGGCATACGGAATCCCAATTCTGTCAAAGACAACAACAAATGGACTTTCGATAACACCTGCTTCTTTATACGGAATTAATGCTGAAAGAATAAAGATAGCTAGAACAAAGAAAAAGAGTGTTCGGAATACCGTGGCACGAATCGACTTCGGAATTGTTTTCTCCGGCTGCTCACTTTCTCCGGCAGCAATCCCTATTAGCTCTGTGCCTTGAAATGCAAAGTTCACTGTTATCGCTGTCAATAAAAATCCTGTAATCCCATTCGGTAGCCATCCTGCCTCTGTAAAATGCGATAACATCGGAGCAGCCTGTCCATCCTTCATGTCGATGAAGCCGAGCATAGCTCCTCCACCTAGAATAATAAACAAAACAATTGCCGCTACTTTAATGCTTGAAAACCAGTATTCTGTCTCTCCAAATGCACGTGCTGAGAGCGCATTCATTAAAAACAAAACGAGACCGAAAAGCAAGCACCACAGCCAAATAGGCGAGCCTGGAAACCATCTCTGCATTAAGTTTCCAGAAGAAAGTAATTCCAACGCTACGGTCACGGCCCAACCCAGCCAGTAAATCCACCCAACCGCAAAGCCGGCTGCCGGACTTATGAAGCGGGTCGTGTAAACCTGAAAAGAGCCTGAAACCGGCATAGCAACAGATAGTTCACCGAGACAAAGCATGGTCAAATACATAATGAAACCGCCTACTAAATAGGCCATGACAGCGCCGATTGGTCCTGCTTGACTAATCGTATATCCAGATCCAAGAAAAAGACCTGTTCCTATAATTCCACCTAGTGAAATCATAAATAAGTGTCTGCTCTTCATCGTTCGCTTCAGTTCATTCTGTTGTTGATCAAATACTTTCATATAAAACCTCCTTATGATTAACAGAGTTTCTCTCCAAATACGGAGCCCATAAGCGCCACAGCAACACGAGCCGTTTGATTTACTTGATCGAGAATGGGATTAACCTCTACAAATTCTGCACTGGTTAACACATTCGCTTCAGCTAAAATTTCCATCGCCAAGTGACTCTCTCGATAGCTAATCCCTCCGAGAACAGGCGTACCCACACCCGGACAATCATGCGGATCAAGTCCATCGAGGTCTAGACTAAGATGGACTCCATCCGTTCCGTCCGTAACAATTTCCATCGTTTCTTCCATCACACGCGCCATTCCTAGCCGGTCAATCTCATGCATCGTATATACTTTCACACCCAGGTTCTTGATAAAATCCTTTTCGCCTGGATCCAATGCTCTTGCACCAATAAGTACTGTTTTTTCAGGGTTTAGTTTCGCATGTATTCCTCCGATAGAGGTAAGAGATTCATGACCATACCCAAGACTTACGGCAAGCGACATGCCATGTATGTTACCAGATGGCGATGTTTCTGACGTATTCATATCACCATGGGCATCATACCAAATCACTCCTGTTTTCGGACGATGCTGAAGTACGCCTGCAATCGTACCAATGGCTATGCTATGATCCCCTCCGATAACAAGCGGAAAGTTCCCTTTTTCCATCTCAGCTGATACTGTCTCACACAATTCCAGATTTACTCTGGTGATTTCATCCAGATATTTCAGATTTGTATTAGCAGTCTTATTTACCTGTGGTCGGCGAACAATCAAATCTCCCCGATCATGCACCTTATATCCGATGCTTTCAAGACGTTCCACGATACCGGCATAGCGAATTGCACTCGGTCCCATATCCACTCCGCGACGGTCTGCTCCTAAATCCATCGGAACCCCAATAATTGAGATGTTTTCATTTGTTTTCACGTTCATCTATTTATGCCTCTCTTTCTATACTGCGATTCTTTTTTACAAGCTCGAAAAGTATGAACTACCCAGCCGCTCATATCATTTTTGCGAGCTGTCAGGCAATTCTATTTTCTATGTGTAATCTTCTTAGCAATGTGCCTGCCAATATTTCAAAACATGCGGATAAAAAAAGAAGAGCCGATCTGATTTTTTATAAAATTGGTTATACCATAAGACATACTAACTTATGTAACACTCAAAAATCTATAAATATCAATTCGAGGATGTGTATGATTATCCAGAGTAAGTTGAAATAAAATCGTATAATCAATTAACTTTTCACAACTATCATTTGTACGACTATTCATTAAATATAAATTCTTTACCAAGCTAAAATAGAAACATTGCTCTTTCATTCTTTCTATATATTTTGTAAAAATAAAGAAAGAAATCATTTAAGTTATCAATAAATTTTTTTCTTTTTAAAAATAAAATAAACGTGATTCGTCTACTGTTTATTTTTTAGCGCAAAAATTATTTGCTATTTATATATTATTTTTTTGCGCGCAAAATTATTTTGCTATTTATACACTTGCTTCAAGTCAGACGTATTATGAATAACAATTTTAATTGCTTCTCACCTATAACAAGGTACCAGACAGCTTCACAACGTAAAACAGACTGCTGAAATTTTCTCAGCAGTCTGTTTGTCGCACGAGTGAATTACAAGATTTATAATACCTCACTTAAACCAACCTTTTTCTTTAAATCGTGTAATTGCCTCTATCCGATTCTGCACTTCAAGTTTATCTAATATCGCCGAAATATAGTTTCGGACCGTTCCAGTTTTGATAAAGAGCTGATCAGCGATTTCTTTTGTATTTTTTCCATCAGCTATGAGTATTAGCACTTCCTTCTCCCGTTCGGTAAGAGGGTTTTCTTCACTGTAAACATCGTCCATTAGTTCCGGTGCATAGATTCGCCTGCCTGCCATGACGCTACGGATCGAGCTTGCTAACTCCTCGCTGGGGCTGTCCTTCAATAAATAACCGCTTACACCCGCTTTTAAAGCTCGTTGGAAATAACCGGAACGGGCGAAAGTTGTTAAAATAATAACTTTGCAGCCTAGCCCCTTTAGCTCTTCTGCAGCATCAAGCCCGCTCTTTACAGGCATTTCAATATCCATGATACAAACATCCGGTTGATATTGATGCACAAGAGCAATGGCTTTTTCTCCGTTACAGGCCTTTCCCACCACTTCCATATCATCTTCCAAATTAAGTAGCGAACCTAAGGCTCCCAACATCATCCGTTGGTCTTCAGCAATGACAATTCGAATCATCTAAGCTCCTCCCTATCCGTCTGCTTTATGACGTTCGGTACTTTTATAATTATCGTGGTTCCTTCCTGTGCAATAATTTCCAGCCTTCCATTAACAAACTCCAAACGTTCCTTCATTCCTAGCAATCCGTTGCCTTTCGCTAAGTCATCATCCGCCACGATACCAATTCCATCGTCCCGTACAGTAATGACGATTTCGTTCCACGATTGCTGAATAGTGATATAGCAGGAAGAGGCCCCACTGTGCTTGACGACGTTGGTTACCGCTTCTTTCATACACATACTGAGAATATTTTCAACAAACAGGGACACATTAGTTAATGTTACTTCTTGTTCACTTACGAAATTTATTTGAGCTGCTTCGAGTATTTGTTTGACGCAAACGATTTCCTCTTTCAATCTAATGCCGCGCATTTGCGATACCATTTTTCTTACTTCATTCAATGCAGTCCTTGCAGTCTGTTGAACGTCTTTTAATTCTGATCGAGCTTGCTCAGGATCTTTATAAATTAATTTCCTCGCCAAATCGCTTTTCAGCCCAATAAGCGAAAGCTTTTGCCCTAATGTATCATGAAGATCGCGGGCAATTCGCTGACGTTCCTCCTGTTTCACTAGCTCAGAAATTCTTTTGTTAGCGTCTTCGAGCTGTTCTTCGAGCTGTCCCTGCTTTTTTCGATTATAAATGTTGAATGGAAGAAGAATAACGCTAATCCAAATGATGATAATAAAAGGAATTTGCTTCAAGAATAACTGTTCCTGTAGAACCACATTATAATTTATCGAAATTGTCGTGCTGACCAAATGAACAATATATAACGTGATGAAAGCGAAACGATCTTTTATGTTGCCGTTAAAATAAGCAATATAAAAAGCAAAATAAACATAGTGAAAAAGGATGGTCATCGTAATGGATATGCTGATGAGGATGCACGTCCATAAATACACTGACCATCCTTTCGAAATAAAAGCAAAACGATACGAGATAAAGAATAAGATAGTCAGCAAAATTCCAACAATAATTTCACTATTGGAGGAAGATTCAAATATAAAGTAAAACGGTAAAATGCTAAAAACGCTCCATATATAAGGAGAAATCCCTGTATTTTTCAGGGATTTTATATACCTTTTTGGCATTATTGAAACCTCTTTTGTAGTATTGAATGCTTAGTACACTGCTATCTTACCATATACGGAACATATTTATCGCTATTTGTTTAAGATACATCTACAACTCAGACTTAAAATGAACGGAAACACTGCTTTTTTTAGGCTCTATAGAAAAATCCTTGATTTCCTTAAATCCTACAAACTTTTTGTTTTGTTCGTCCCATAGACGGAATCGAAGCGAACGCAAACTGGAGGCTATTGTGATCGTTTGCACATTCTGTAAAGAAACATTATTGTTATGAACCTCTTCAAGGTAATAGTTAGGTACCCTCGGACTTAAATGGTGTACATGGTGAAAACCAATATTCCCTGTAATCCATTGTAGTAATTTTGGCAACTTATAGAAAGAGCTTCCTTCCAGGGCAGCTTTTACGTAGTCCCATTCTTCCTCTTTTTCAAAATAAGAATCCTCAAACTGGTGTTGTACGTAAAAAAGCCAGATACCGAGAGAGCCTGAAATAAAAAAGATCGGGCCTTGAATCATAAGGAAGGACTCCCATCCGATTGTCCAGCAGAGCAGACCAGCTAAACCAACAATTGAAAGGTTAGTCACATAGGTGTTAATGCGCTCTTTAAGTCTGGCATCTTTCGTGTTAAACCTATAGGAAATAAGGAAGATGTAGATTGGACCCAAACCAAACATGACTAACGGGTTTCGATACATACGATATGCCAATCGAAGCCAAAAAGGAGATGACACATATTCCTCCACTGTAAGTACCCATACATCCCCTGTACCGCGTTTATTCAAATTACTGCTTGTTGCGTGATGAATGGAATGGCTACGTCGCCATTGCTCATAAGGGCATAAGGTTAAAATACCCGTTATTGTTCCGAGAATTTTATTAGCGAGTTGATTTTTAAAGAAGGATTGATGGCAGCAGTCATGAAAAATGATGAAAATCCGTACCAAAAACCCAGCAGCAATCACACTCAACACAAAAGTAAGAACATATGAAATGGACAGACTTTCATAAGCCATGAACCATAACATAAAAAAAGGTACAAGGGTGTTGATGACCTGCCACACACTGTTCTTTGTATTAGGTTTTTCATAGGGAGCAATATGCTTCCTCAAATTATTTTGTTTGGTCATTTTTATTTGTTTCCCTTCCTGATTTATTAATTCAAATTATGAAGGAATAAAATTGACCTTTGAAGTAATACGCGTCATGTACAAAACATGATAAATGTCATGTTCGGAATTACAAAGTCGATAGTTCCAGCCCATGCCTTCATATAAAATACTAAATAAACATTACAAAAAGACAAAAATAAATATCTAAATGCAATATATATTTGTCATTAAGTTATATATATTATAGAATAGCACTAAAGCAATTTAGGATATGATTTGAGGAGGTTGATGGGAAATGAAGTTATTTAGCCTTAAAAGAACGCCAATGGACGAAAGGATTGTACATACTAGAAACATGCTTTATAAGGAAGCCTACATAATAGCGATGCTATTATGTTTTGTATCACTTGTAGCAAAGTACATCATCTATGGACCAAATATAGGAGTTGTCGCCACGGAACTAATCATTTTGATGTTGTCAGCTCTTTATTACGGAATGAGATCGGTGTTCCTTGGTTTATACTCAGACGAAGTAGAGGTTCATGATCGAACAAGTAAACTTTCCATGAGCAAGAAAAATGTTATTTGGGGTTTAGGATTTGGCATTGCTATAGCTGCATTTTTGGGAATAAGAAGTGCTGTGGTCTATGGGGATGGTGGTGTGCAATCGTTATGGTATTTCATTATCGTACTTTTTGCTTCTTTGATGATGTATGTTCCATTTTTTGTTGGCATTATGGCAATCGGGCATACTTTAGCAAATAAAGCTAGTAAGAAAGCAATCCATGAAGATTTAGACGAGTAAAGGATAGAGCTGGGCGAGGTGATAACACATGAAAAATATAAGATTAAAGCTGGCCAGGGTTGAGAAAGACTTGTCACAAGAAGAGTTAGCACAGCTTGTGGGGGTATCAAGACAAACCATCGGACTAATTGAGTTAGGTAAATATAATCCAAGCCTAAGTTTATGTGTTGCAATTTGTAAAGCATTATCCAAGACTTTAAACGATCTATTTTGGGAAGAGAGTCCCTGACTGCCTTTGGGCAGCGGGATTTTTTTATGTATTCCCCTTCAAGTACAGAGTTTGCTGCTGAAAAATGCATTCCTTCTTCTTAAATGTCCGTTGACTTTCATCTTAGCACGGCCGCGGCAAAAACGACCTGCGAACGCAAAACATCTTTGTGCTACCAAGATGTTTTGCGTGCTCATTTTATAGTCGGATCCTTAGGATGTAGAGCCTTAGGACGTTTAGTCTTTGCTGGCACGGGCGAGCGAACCAATACATCAAGCAAGGCAGGCCCGTTAAAAGGCAACAGCGGCCAAAGGTACGGTGTATTAAGCGAGCGAGTAAAGAGCAACAGGATAAGCCACGCGGCAAGTCCAATCAGAAAGCCTGGCAGGTGAAAGAAGCCCGTTAGGATAAGCAAAGAGAGCCGCACCATACGGGTCGCCATGCCAAATTCGTAGCTAGGCGTGGCAAACGTCCCAATTGCCGAAATTGACAGGAACAGCAGTGCCTGGTTAGATAACAGCCCCACTTCAACGGCAATGTCGCCTATCATGAGTGCAGCGACCAAGCCTAACGCCGTCGCCAGGGAGGACGGTGTATGGATAGCAGCCATTCTAAGTGCATCAATGCCGATTTCTGCTAATAAAAGCTGTACGAACATCGGAATGTTGCCCGCTTTTTCAGGAAGCAAGAACGCAAGCCCCTTCGGCAACCATTCAGGTTCAAGTGACATCAATAAAAACAAAGGCACGAAAAAAATAGATGCCAGCATAAGCGCAAACCGCACCCAGCGGAGATAAGCTCCCACAGCTGGCTTCTGTCTGTACTCTTCTGCATGCTGGACATGATGGAAAAGTGTAGTAGGGGTAATCATTACGCTTGGCGACGTATCAGTATAAATCAATACGTGTCCTTCTATTAGATGAACAGCTGCCACATCCGGTCGTTCCGTGTAGCGCACAAAGGGAAACGGATTCCAATTTTTTTTAAACAAGAATTCTTCCAGCGTTTTATCAGCCATCGGCAGTCCGTCCACGTCAATGCTCTTAATCCGCTGTCGAATCTCATCTACCAGCTTGTCATCGGCCACGTCTTCAAGATAGCTAATGACAACATCCGTCTGTGAACGCACCCCTATTTGTATATATTCCATGCGCAAGGACGGGTCGCGCAGCCGGCGTCTTGTTAGCGCCGTATTGAACACGAGCGTTTCCGTAAAACCATCCCTCGCTCCTCGCACTACTCTCTCAATATCCGGCTCATCCGGGGAACGGGCAGGATACGTACGTGCATCGATGATTAATGCTTCCTCTGCCCCATCGACAACCAGTACCAATGGTCCTGAAAGAACAGCAGTAATAATTTTGCTCATTTCATTTGTTTTTTCAACTTCGACGTATCCGATATACGTATACATAAGCTTCGCAATGGCATCGATGCTTAACTCCCCACGTTCTATCCGGGAAAGATTAATTGTAATCAAATTCATTACATCATCTTTTGCAAAGCCATCTACAAAAAACAGACCACATGCGCGTCCCCCAAATTCGAGGGGGCGGTAAATTACGTCAAAGCTTTTTCCGACTCCGAGCGCCTCTGTCAAAAATGACACGTTTTCTGTCAGCTTTGTGCTCAATACTTGCTTTTTCTGCGCTTCTCTCACATTGGGATTTCGCATTGCTTTTCTCCATTCTTTCTGTTCTACCTTAAGTTATTGCCATCTTTCCGGAAGCATAAAACCAAAAGAAAACAGCTAAGAAAAACTCGCGAGCATTGCCGCTCATCCTTTTTCCACTCAGGGATATGGATATCAGCCACATCGCCACCAAGCTAGGAGCAACAAGTACCTCCAAAACGAAAAAAATGCGCTATTCTTTCTATATAACTCATAGAAAGGATGACGCATTTTTTATGACCGCTTCCCATACACCGTATTATTGATATCCCCAGATCATACATAGTAATGTACCGAAGACAGTAACTAGAGCTATAATTAATCCATAATATACGTTCGTATAGATTGCTCCTTTATCCTCCGTCTCCCCAGCGTGCATAAACACAACTAGCTGAACGCCCGCTTGTACGAATGCTGTTACAAGAAGAACCGTCATGCCTACTGCAAATGACATATTTAAGAAGTAAACCAAAAGAGCAACCGCAGTCAGGAGCATTGAAAATACAAAGCCCATCACTTGCTTGGGTGGGAATAATTCTTTCATGTTTATATCATTCCTTTCAGGTAGATGAAGCTGAAGATGAAGATCCAAACTACGTCTAGGAAGTGCCAATAAAGAGAGAAAATGAATGATTTATTGGATGTTTCAGGGGTCAACCCGCTTTTTTTAACTTGCAGGATGATGGATAATCCCCAAAATAAACCAAATGTAACGTGCGCTCCATGCGTTCCTAATGTTGTTAACAGGATAGTAGTAAATGCACTGGTTTGTAGTCCTGCTCCAATGTGAACATAGTGGGCGAACTCATAAATTTCAACTCCCAAGAATCCCGCACCAAAAAGAAGTGTGACAGCAAAGAATGACAGCATTGCTTTCTTGTTGCCGATACGCATGGCATGAATTCCAAGACCGATGGTAAAACTACTTGTTAAAAGCACGATTGTTTCAATTAGTACGGGGGTGATTTCAAATATCTCTGCTCCAGTAGGGCCGCTTCCCGTGCGATCAACCAATGTGAAATAAGATGCAAAAAGGGTTGCAAAGAGCATAATCTCGGCACCTAGGAAGATCCAAAAACCTAAGATTTTTAAACGATTTTCTTCCGTGCTATATTCAAGTGGCAGCGAGTTATCTATTTTCATTATTTAAGCACCTCGCAATTTTTCTTCGGTCGCTTTAATTTCTTTAACGGAAATGTAATGACCGTGATCTTTCTCAAATGAACGATGAGCCATACAAGCAAAGATACCAATTGTTGTAAGGATTACAGGAATCCATATGCCGAACACAAATGTGAAGCCCCATATGAAAAAGATACAACTCATAATAAACGGCATGCCGCTGTTATTTGGCATATGAATTTTTTCATATTCACCTTTGAATAATACATGACCTTTTTTCTTAGAATCCCAGAATGCTTCAATTGAATCAACTTGTGGCACAATAGCAAAGTTATATGCTGGTACTGGATTATGAGTAGCCCATTCCAGAGAACGTGCATCCCAGGGATCTGAACCGATATCTCTTGAAGCATAACGAGCGCTGTAGTAGATGTTGTAGACGATGAAAGCAAAACCTACTGCTAGTCCAAGTGCTCCAATAAACGAAAGCATATTCCATAGCCCGAATCCAGTTGCTTCAGAGTACGTGTACATACGACGTGCCTGTCCATCTAAACCGGAGATAAACATCGGGAAGAATGCTAGGCAAGTACCGATCGCGATAAACCATGCTGCCCATTTCCCGATTCTTTCATTTAGCATGAAACCGAACATTTTGGGCCAATAATAAGTGAGGCCGGCTAGCATAGCGAATACAACACCAGGAATAATGACCAAGTGGAAATGAGCTACTAAGAACATTGTATTATGGTATTGGTAGTCAGCGGCTGACATGCCAAGCATAACCCCGGTAACTCCACCGATTGTGAAAATCGGTATGAAAAGCATTGAATAAAGCATTGGAACAGAAAAAACAATTTTCCCTTTCCAAAGCGTGAATAACCAGTTAAAGATCTTAATTCCAGTCGGAACGGCAATCGCCATCGTTGTAATCGAGAAGATACTGTTAGTTAGTGCTCCCTGGCCCATTGTAAAGAAATGGTGAGTCCACACTAAGAATGAAAGAAAAGAGATGATAACCATTGAAGCAACCATTGATTTATAACCATACAGATTGCGACGTGCAAAGGTCGAAATAATCTCACTATAAATACCAAATGCCGGCAAAACTAAAATATAAACTTCAGGATGTCCCCAAACCCAGAACAAGTTCGCCCAAAGCATATCCATACCGCCATTAGACATAGTAAAGAAGTTCGCTCCAAATAGTCGATCCATTGACCCCATCAAAAGCGCCACTGTTAATACAGGGAAGGCGAAAACAATGATAACGTTAGTAACTAAGGCAGACCATGTGAACATTGGCATCTTCATTAATGTCATACCAGGTGCTCTCATTTTAAGAATGGTAGTGATAAAATTAATACCGGTCATTAATGTGCCAAGACCAGAAATCTGAAGAGCGAACATATAATAGTTTGTTCCTACAGATTGACTAAATTCGTTACTTGCAAGTGGGAAATAAGAAGACCAACCTGCATCAGGAGAACC
Source organism: Aneurinibacillus migulanus (assembly GCF_001274715.1). Taxonomy (GTDB): domain Bacteria; phylum Bacillota; class Bacilli; order Aneurinibacillales; family Aneurinibacillaceae; genus Aneurinibacillus; species Aneurinibacillus migulanus. Next base: position 3,611,988 of record NZ_LGUG01000004.1, read on the forward strand.
ACCAATGACGAAAGAGATGTTGAATAGCATCGCACCCATGAAGAATAACCAGAAACTTAGTGCATTCAAACGTGGGAACGCTACGTCACGAGCTCCAATCTGTAATGGAACAACAAAGTTCATTAAGGCCATAATGAATGGCATAGCCATGAATATGATCATAACGACCCCATGCGTTGTAAAAACTTCATTATAGTGTTGGGCATCTAGCAAATCGTTATTAGGTACGGCAAGCTGAGCTCGCATCATAATAGCATCTACTCCACCGCGGAATAGCATTAGCAAAGCAGAGATCAGATACATAATACCGATCCGTTTGTGGTCAACGGTTGTTAACCATTCACGCCATAGATAGCCCCATTTTTTAAAATAGGTTAAGCCCATGATAATCGCGATAACAGTAAGTGCAATAGCAACCATTGAAGCGTAAATCGCCGGACTTGGATGTGGTATAGCAAATCTATCAAAGAAACCCATACTTTTGTGACTCCTTTCGAGAAATAAATTGCTTAGAATGTAAAACTAGTTGTCATCAAATTTGGAAAATATTAATGCTGATTGTGTTCAGATTCTTCTTTTGAACCTTCGTGAGAATCACTTGAACCATGATTATGTCCGCCACCTTCACCTTCTGGAGGTGGCAAAAATTCTAAATGCGTTCCTGTAAACGTTAATTGTCCAAGGTGACCTGGTTCTAACAATTCATCGAATTTTTCTTCAGTAAGAGGCTTAGCAGTTTTTTTAACTTCTTTTACCCATTGATCAAACTCAACTTCAGGCATTGCCTTGACGTTGAACGTATTTTCAGCGAATCCTTTACCGCTGAAGTTTGCATTTCGCCCCATATATTCACCTGGAACATCAGCTACCAAGTGTAATGTGGTAATCATGTCAGACATCGCATATTTTTGTCCTCCAAGTTGCGGAATCCAGAAACTTGTGATTGGTCCGTATGAATAAAGTTTAAATTCAAGCGCTCTGTCTGTTGGTATATACAGGTAATTAACTGTTTCAATATCCTCTTCAGGATAACTAAAATGCCACTTCCAGTTAGAAGTTGAAGCGTAAACAATTAATGGTTTTTTATCTTCGTATCCTTTAGGTGTTGCCTCAACTTTATAGTTGCTTTGAACAGAAACAAAGGAAAGGAGAATTACGATTAAAACTGGAATCCCAACACAGATCGCTTCAACAACCGCACTTCCTTCAATGTGTGGAGGGGCATAATCTTTACTTTGTTTAGAGGCGCGATATTTTATTAACATAAATACTAAAATCGCAAATACCACAATAACAATAAACGACATGATCCAAATAGATAACATAATGTCATTGGCTTGTGTTTGCGCTTGAGGCCCTTTAGGATCCAGAGCCATTAACGGCTCGCAACCGGTTAGAACAGTGATAATAGTGAAAATCGCTCCTAATAAAGCCCATTTTATTTTCATAGAGGTACCCCTTTCTTAATTCACTATAGTCTTTTTGCCTTTTTCATTTCTTTATCTCCTAACAGTGTGTCGTGCGATAGTAAACAAATCCGTTGAGGCGATAAGTCTGAAAGAAAACCAACCGTACACAAACCTATCCTAGTGAACTATCTAAAAAATGTCGCCATCCAGTCTGGTATCATTTCACCCATCCATGTTCAACGTTTTGAAACAATAACGACAAAAATTGGTCACAAGGAATAAACCGTACTGCATATAAGGAAGACAACATAATTAACTCCCAAAATGGATAAAATGTAACATTTATCCGATTTTTATACTTTCTATAGTTGGTTTTTGCTTCAGCATATTGTTGATGACTTGTACAGCCGTATGCCCCTTTCGTCATTCTCCTAAGGATTCGTTTCTCCATCCGAGCTCAAGCCCCATCGCTGCTCTACAATAGCGAATTTTCCCCTGGGATTGGTAGACATCATCGTTCAAAATCTTATCTCCTTTCGTTAACCTTTTTAACATTGCAACTACAGGTCATAATATGATTTAGTAGCGTTAAGGGTATTTCCTGAAAATAAATTATAGGTCTTATAAGGTAAAATAAACCCTCCAGTTCTATAAAATTATGACCATCCACCCCATATTCAGGGCGAGGTGTGTAGTGACAATAAGGTCGATTAACAATGTTCTTGCAAAGAAAAATAAAGTTGTTTCATTTTGTTTACAATATGTGTTAAGATTTGGTGCGAATCCGAAATAAAACGGCTTTATTGTGAGTTAAACAACTTTATTAACATGAAACATGAACGTAAGGAAGTGTACTTCTTTGATGAATTGGAAGCCTAATCGCGAAAGTCAAATACCCATCTACAAGCAGATTGCTCAGTATCTTGAACAGCGAATCTCTAATGGAGAATATCCCGCAGGAACAACGCTCCCTTCTGAACGCTTGCTTTCAAAAGAATTAGTTGTAAACCGTTCAACAGTCGTAGCAGCCTATGAGGAATTACGTGCTTCCGGTATTGTAGAAAGCTTGAAAGGGAAGGGGACAATCGTAAGCAGAAACATATGGGGTACATCTCGTAAACGGATTCCAAACTGGGAGAAACTGATCGAAACAGGGTCATTCCTACCGAACACCACAATGATGCGCACCATACGAAAAGAAGCATTCGAGCTTGATCTCATCGATTTAGCAAGCGGAGAACTTTCACCCGATTTATCTGCTTCCCAATATTTTCGTAAAATCATGTCCAATGAGAGTTTCGACTACCATGTAGGCTATGATCATCCTCAAGGCAACTTGAAGCTGCGCGAAACGATTGCCTTGCACCTAAAAGAATTTAGAGATATCCATGCATCCCCTTCATCTATATTGATCACTTCTGGAGCACAACAAGCTCTATACCTGATTGTCCAGTGCTTACTTCAACCAGGGGATGCAGTGGCGATTGAGGACCCCTCATATTGCTATTCATTGCGCTTATTTAAATCAGCTGGACTAAGACCCTTCTTGTTACCTGTTGATGATCATGGGATTAATCCAGATGATATCGTACAATTTCATAAGCAGCATCGCATAAAAATGGTATTTCTTAACCCCAATTTTCAAAATCCTAATGGATCGGTACTCGATTTGGAACGTAGAAAAAGGGTCCTGGAAATTTCCTCTTACTATGGGATTCCGATTGTTGAAGATGATCCGTATAGTGTAACTGCATTTGATAAACCTCAAGTTTCAACGCTAAAATCTATGGATCAAAATGGAACCGTTCTCTATGTCAGTTCTCTAAGCAAAATCGTCGCTTCTGGCTTACGAATCGGATGGATTTTTGGCCCCAAAGCTGTAATTGAACGCTTGGCGGATGCAAAACAACAAATCGATTTCGGACATAGCATTATTCCTGAATGGATCGCAAACCAGTTTTTATCGTCCGAGGATTTCTCAGCACATTTGCACAAGCTTCGTGACTCACTTGCATTTAATAGAGACAAAATCGTTTTCTCGTTATATGACCAACTTGATGACCAGGTAGAGTTTCTAATACCTGAGGGTGGCATTCATATCTGGTGTAAAGTGAAGGCAGACATTAACGAACAACAATTATTAAAAGAGGCGATCAAAAGAGGCGTTGTTTACGTACCTGGAAGTGTTTTCGGGACCCAGAAAGGATATGTTCGATTTACATTCGGCCGAATTAAGGAAGAGCATATTTATGAAGCCATTTCTCGCTTTTCAGATTCCTTACATAGTTTCAAAAAAATCAAATGATATCTAATGAGCAAGGGTTGGCCTAAAAGCCGGTTATCCCCCATGCCCATGGGCCTGTGCCAAGAATGTTTGGACAATTCAAATATGCAGAAACAGATAGCTTATGTACAATTGAATACTTTTTTTCAAAAGAGGTGACTATGGTGTACTTTTCATCACAAGGAACGCTCGTTTATGACCCTGTGGCAGGAAGAATAAAAAACAAATGGTGGTTAAATCTTGAATGTCCATTGGATATCATCGAATATTATTCCTACTGGTTGGAAAAAGAAGCAGGAATTATAACCAAAATTCCTCGCTTTGGATCTCATATAAGCGTCATTCGTAGTGAAGAACCACCCGACGCTTATAAACATTTATGGGGGAAATACGACGGAAAAACCTTTACATTTGAATATCATCCAATTCCAAGAGGAACCAATGAACATTGGTGGTTAGATGTTCGCTGTCCTCATATGTCACAGTTGCGAAATGAATTGGGTTTGTCAAGAAAACCACTTAACGGATTTCATCTCACTATCGGTCGAGTTATTGAAAGAAAAAAGATAAAGGAAAGTAAAAATGATGAAATTCAAAAACTGCTCAAGGAATATAAAATGCACATCAACTTTATGGACACTATGCAACGAAACAATTATAAATTTGTAGAAAACTACATCCGATTTCAAAAGAGAAAATACCCTGATTTCTGGGAAGTGGATTGTGTTTCCTTTCTTGAAGATGTTATCGTTCTTCAGAAAAATTTACGAAAGGTAATGAGCTTTGAAATCTGAACCTTAAAAAACTCATCTTTCCTATAATAGACTGGACAGTTTTGTACTATATCAAGGGTGTTGATTATCCAGTACGATCCAGAGTGGATAGCCACCACACCGTGTCCCAAACGGGCGTCGGTTCGTCTCCCGCACGGAAGCGTAGCGGGCCGCTTTTTGCCCTGGCCAGGCGGGACCGCAAAACATCTGGGCAGACACGAAGAGGGAGACAGTTGCTGTCCTTTTTCGTCTGGCCAGGCAATCGCTCGGGAAGGGAGACGAAAGGCCTTGTTTGTGTCCCGTTGCGGTGGTCTCCTCCTCTCTAAATAATCAACACTCTTGGTATCCATAGATGGATAGAAAAGAATGACGCGTACGGCGTGCGTCCCCTTTGTTTTTCTTGTGTGGAGCGTGTGACGCCAAGGACGAAATCGACCGGCAACTGTCTCCCGCTTCGAAAAACCTAGATGTTTTGACGGTCCGGCCTTGGCCACGCAAAGCGGCCGTGCTTCCTCCTTGCGAGAAAAAGACGAGGGAACACGCCGACGCGTGCATCTTCTTTCCTCCACCTTATGGATAATCAACAGGTGTGGTACTATATATATTATGAAGTAGCTAAAGCCTAATTTCTTGATGCTGTAAGCGAAAAAAAATAAAGCAGTTCTTCTAAAATTATCGAAGAACTGCTTTTTACATATATAAAATTATTGGATATAGATAGTTAAATCTACATTTTCTTCCTCTATCTATCAAGTGTAATTTATATAGGTCGCAATCGCAAAAAAAACAGCATTTTTCCGCCACTTTTTTTGCTTTTTTACAGTTTTTTTGCAGGATAAAATTGTAATTCCCCATACTCAAACCTCTTCTCTTAAGCTATAAGACTCTATCAAAAAACAAAATCATACAATTTTTTAGGTATTTACACCTAAATAATTTACATTTATTAACTATATATATATATTTATCTTTTTTAAAATGAAGTTGAAACCTCTCAGTAAAAATTGGCGTATGATTTGCGATAAAATTTCGTTAATTCTATTATTTCTTAATAAAGGTGGTTGATAAAGCAATAGATTTATATGCTTTTACTTTTTCGCGTTCGCTTATTGTTGCGAAACGACTACATTAAACGAGGTGTTACATGAGTCAACTTCCATTACAAACTGAAGACACGGCTGCTCCTGTAACCGAGTCACATCACCTACACCGTGGTTTAAAGGCACGGCACATGACCATGATTGCCATTGGCGGTTCTATTGGAACCGGACTTTTTCTTGCAAGCGGTGCTACTATTAACTCCGCCGGTCCAGGTGGCGCACTAGTGGCATATCTGGCTATCAGTATTATGGTCTATTTTCTAATGACCAGTCTGGGAGAGATGGCTACACTTCTTCCTGTATCCGGTTCATTCAGTACATACGCAACCCGCTTTGTCGATCCAGCCCTTGGCTTTGCGCTCGGATGGAATTATTGGTACAACTGGGCGGTCACGATTGCAGTAGAAATCTCGGCTGGGGCTCTCATTATGAAATTTTGGTTTCCGAATAGTCCCTCCTTATTATGGAGCGTACTATTCCTGGGCATTATGTTCGGGCTGAACTTTCTATCCGTTAAAGGGTATGGGGAAGGCGAATATTGGTTTGCTCTTATTAAAGTAATTTCGATTATCGTCTTTATTGTCCTAGGACTTGCAATGATTGTCGGGATTATGGGCGGTGAAGCGGTCGGATTCAAAAATTTCACGATAGGTGACGCACCTTTTCACGGCGGCTTTATGGCCATTCTGGGTGTATTCATGATCGCCGGCTTTTCATTTCAGGGAACAGAGCTGGTCGGAATTGCGGCCGGAGAAAGCGAAAATCCGAGAAAAACCGTGCCGAAAGCAATTCGTCAGGTTTTCTGGCGTATTCTTCTTTTCTACATTCTTTCTATTATTGTAATTGGTCTGCTTATTCCATACACAGATGATCGTTTGGTTAGCGCTGATATCGAAAACATTGCTGTAAGCCCTTTCACTCTTGTTTTCGAAAAAGCAGGCTTTGCATTTGCCGCAGCGGTCATGAATACTGTCATCCTGACATCCGTGCTTTCTGCGGGAAACTCCGGCATGTATGCCTGTGCTCGGATGCTATGGGTATTGGCGGAAGAAGGAAAAGCACCAAAATTCCTCTCGAAGGTCAACAAACGCGGCATTCCGGCTAACGCGCTATATGTTACCTCTCTTGTAGGGATGCTCGCTTTCTTAAGCTCGCTATTCGGCGACGGCGTAGTGTACATATGGCTGCTTAACGCCAGCGGCATGTCCGGATTCATTGCCTGGGTAGGAATCGCCATTTGTCATTACCGTTTTCGTAAAGCCTATGTAGCTCAGGGATTCGACGTACGCGATTTACCGTACAAAGCAAAATTGTTCCCTTTCGGACCGATTTTTGCGTTCGCTTTATGTATAATCATCATACTCGGACAAAATTATAATGCGTTTCTCGGAGAGACTATCGATTGGAACGGCGTCCTCGTCTCTTATATCGGTCTGCCCCTGTTTTTACTCCTTTGGATAAGCTATAAATTCATCAACAAGACAAAGGTAATCCCTTTGGAAGCTTGTGATTTTAGCCAGGAAAATGGACCATAACGCACAGCAAAAAGAAGCAGGATAGGCTTTTGCCTTTATCCTGCTTCTTTCATCTACGATAATACAGCTACATGAACACGAGCCAGATCAAACCGCAGGCGCACACATACCCCGCGATTACACTTCCGAATAATGAAAACAGTTCGGCGATGTCATCCGTCTTGTTGTGCACGGTTTCCCTCCTCCATGTTCTTTGTCTCTATGAAAAAACTCCTGATAAGAACATATCTTGTCAGGAGTTTTTTTCTGTAAAGTGTAGGGAATATTCATGAATAAAGAAGGCAGCCCCTCCTTTCTATTACTGAAAGTAGGTGTTTACGTAAGAATGGTGTCATTTCCTATGCTGTAAGCATACCAGCATAACATTACAGTTATGTATCAAAAGTTTTTTCGTTTTATGAGCATCTGTTTTTTTCATTATTTCTCTTTCACATGGATGCTTTGACTGGATACGGCTGTCAAATTCTCAGCCGTTATTTTCGCTTTAACTGTGTAGGTACCTTCTTTAGAAAATGCCTTCTCAATCGCATATACACCATTTCCCTTTGGATTGGCTATCACTTCTTCATGATTTTTCTCGTTATGTTTGCTGATTTCGAATATGGCTTCGCTTGCATCCACTTTTTTTGTTCCCTGCATGACTATAGCTTCGATTGTCGCTTTTTCGCCTATATGTACCGCTTCCGGCTCTATTGTCAGCTCGATTTCCAGCGGCATCACATCGGATGCTTTGTCACTCTGTACGGCGCACGCGCCAACAAACATCAGCAAAAAGGCTACGAGAAAGACATATCTTCTTTTTTTTCTCTGCATGTCTCTTCTCCTTTCCACGCTATCTTCATCTCCCTCTACCGGCCTAATCGTTTCTTCTATTTTTCAGACGAACGGAGCAATTCTGCTGCTAATTTTAAAAAGCCCTGTTTTCATTAACCGTTCTATGGTAAAAATAAACAAGTAAGCCAACCTATATTATATGGGAGGAGGAAAAACTTTCTTACTTTACTTATTATACACCGTGGAGGGGACAGCAAGTGAACATTCTTTTTTTCTTAACCGGTTTGCTGTTGGTGTTCATATTAGGATATCTCGCAAGCTACAACCGTAAAGGAATCCGTGTACGACCTATCGTTGCCATGCTGCTAACCCAAATTGTACTGGCCTTCTTATTGTTGAACACTAGAGCGGGTGTGGTCTTAGTCAGCTATGTTGCCAAATTGTTCGCCAAGCTAGTAGAGATCGGTATTCAAGGTGTTGATTTCGTATTTGGTGGTCTTGAAAACGAAGGAATCTCAAACTTTTTCCTTGATGTGTTACTACCGATCATTTTTATCTCCGTGCTTATCGGCATCTTGAACCATCTAAAAATTTTACCACTGATTATCAAGTATGTCGGTCTTGTTATTAGCAAAATCAATGGTATGGGACGACTCGAGAATTATATAGCTGTCTCTTCCGCCATATTAGGACAATCAGAGGTGTTTCTAACAGCTAAACGGGAATTAAATTTTATCTCTAAGAGACGCTTGTACACATTATGTACATCAGCGATGAGCGCGGTCAGCATTGCTATTGTCGGTGCCTATATGACGATGCTGGAACCGCGTTATGTAGTGGTGGCCATTGTACTCAACATCTTATCGGCCTTGATTATCGCCAACATTATCAATCCGTACCGTACCGAGGATGAAGACAATGTACAATTAATTGAAGCTGCGGAAGAAAAGGAAAAGAAACTAACCTTCTTCCAGATGATTAGCGAAAGCATTATGGACGGGTTAAAAATCGCCATTATTGTAGCTGCGATGCTTATCGGCTTTATTGCGCTAATCAATTTAATTAATTATATATTTACGCTCGTTTTCCATATCTCTTTCCAGGATGTATTGGGCTATATTTTTGCCCCGATCGCATTCTTGATGGGCGTACCGGCAAACGAAGCAGTACGAGCCGGTAGCATCATGGCAACAAAGCTTGTAACGAATGAATTCGTCGCCATGCTCAGCTTCAAAGACATCGCTGGACAGCTATCCGAAAGAACGGTAGGTATCGTTTCCGTCTTTCTGGTTAGCTTCGCCAATTTTAGCTCCGTTGGCATTATCACCGGAGCTGTGCGGGCATTACATGAGGAGAAAGGCGATGAAGTGGCTACATTCGGTATGAAGCTGCTGTATGGTTCCACTCTGGCATCCATTCTGTCAGGAACAATTATCGGGCTATTCTTATAAAGACGAAAAACTCCTCGTATCTTTGGGTAAATGCGAGGAGTTTTCATATAAAACAGTAGAAAATCGATTACATCTCTTCTTCGAAGTGCTTCAAATCGTTGTTTTGACCGATGACGATCAGGATATCCCCTTCTTTAATTACATCTGATGGGTCAGGTGCAATATTAAAGCTACGGCCGCTTTTAATAGCTACCACGTTCACGCCGTACCTAGCCCGCACATCCAATTCAATCAGGCTTTTGTTATGCATCTTTTCAGAGATCGCTACCTCAGCAACGCTATAGTCTTCTGCCAGTTCAATGAAATCGAGCACATTGGGCGATATTAAATTATGCGCTACACGAAGACCCATATCACGTTCGGGAAACACTACCCGATCAGCCCCAACCTTGTACAACACCTGTCCATGCCGCTCGTTTTGCGCTTTTACCACGATCCGCTTCACGCCCATTTCCTTGAGAATTAACGTGGTCAGAATGCTAGCCTGAATATCGGCACCGATAGCTACAACGACAACATCAAAATTTCGAATACCAATCTCCTTTAGCGCCTGCTCATCGGTTGAATCCGCCTGCACGGCATGGGTGACGATCTCGATGCTATCTTGCACACGCTCCGTATTCTCATCGATCGCCATAACATCATAGCCTAAAGAATAAAGCTGCTCGGCCAGGCTGGAACCGAAACGCCCCAGCCCGATTACCGCAAAAGACTTGTTTTCCATCTTATTAAACCCCTTCAGTAGCTTCTTGTTGATACTTCTGTTTACTTTCAATACTTTCTATAAAGAGCAAGTCTTATTCATAAAAAAAGCAGCCGAGATCATTCGGCTGCCCGAAAAGCAAGTGAATGCTATGAAAAAATAATGCCTCCATCGATAAGCACAGACTGACCCGTCATATAATCTGAATCAGCAGATGCAAGATAAGATACGAAGCTAGCCACATCTTCCGGCTTTTCCACACGGCCAAGCGTAATGGACTCCGCATATTTTTTAAGCGCTTCTCCTCTTTGCATATTCATATACTCACCCATTTTTTCATCAATCAAATCCCACATTTCCGTTCCTACAATCCCAGGACAGTATGAATTAACGGTAATACCGAACTGCGCCAGCTCCTGAGCCGCCGACTGCGTGAGACCGACGACGGCAAATTTGGTAGCTGAATAGGCGCCAAGAAGACTAAAGCCTTTATGAGCGGCAATGCTGGCCGCATTAATAATCTTACCTCTTTTCTGCTTCTTCATCTGTTCGGCAGCAGCCTGCAAACAATACAGAACACCAAAAACATTTATACGAAAAATTCTTTCAAGATCTTGTTCTGCTACTTCCAGCAGCGGTTTTACTTGTGCGATTCCCGCATTTGCAATCATTACATCAAGCTGGCCGAATTGTTCTACCACTTCGTTCACCATAGCAAACACTTCGTCTCTTTTACTTACGTCTGCCTGAATCGGAAAACTTCTCTTGCCCAGCACTTTGATCTCATCGGCCACTTTACGTGCATTCTCTATATCCAGATCATTGATGACGACATCAAACCCGTCACGGGCCAGACGCAGAGCAATAGCTCTTCCTATTCCCCGGCCCGCCCCGGTAACGGCGGCAATTCTTGCTTCATTATTCATTCTATATCTCCTCCTTGTTCTGGTTTCATGTACTATAAATTCGCAAAAACCATACCAAAGAAAATATACATAAATGAAGGGAAAAGCACGGAATAAGTGAGACAAACTGAGACGAAATGGGATACTGCTCCCATTTCGTCTCAGTGTCTCACCCTTTGTTACTCAACAAAAGCCGCCCCTGAAATCAGGTGCGGCTTTCCCTATCGTCCCTCTATATACGCCTTATACCTTTACCATCACATTGGCTTCGACCGTAACCTTTACATTGCCATGAATGGCTTTGGAGATCATGCACGCTTTTTCGGCGCGTTCAGCGAGAACGGCTACTGTGTGCAATTGCTCTTCCGTCGCGTCATTCTCTAACACAATAGCCGGACGATGAATGATTTTATCGAAACACGGTTTATTTCCTTCGACCGTCACGACTCCTTCGGATTCCAGTGTAATATCTACCGGAATAATGCCCCGGTTCTCCAATACAGCGGCCAGCGTTATCAAATAGCACGTCGCCGCCGCCCCTACCAGCATCTCATCTGGATTTGTGCCTATACCAGGACCGTTCATTTCCGGGGGGACCGAAACGGTAGATACAAGATTTCCGACAGAAATCTGTCCCTCGCCAAAAAGTCCTCCCTTCCACTGTGCAGTTAAATGAAAGTGATGTTCAGCCATCTTCTTTCTTCCTCTCTTTATGTATATACATCTGATTTGATACATAGACAAATTCTTGTGGTAAGAGGTAAGAAAAGAAGGAAGGGCGGGAGCGGTTGGAAAAAGACACGTTGGCCTTTCTTCTGCTGGAGCGCAGGGCGCATCCACCTTCTTCTTTCTCTCACTCTCCCACCTCCAACCACGCTACCCTGTCAAACTATCAAGTGTAATTTATATAGAATAGCACCTAAGGTTTCGTTTACTAGAATGTTACATTCCACATATCTGTCAGAATCCCTTCTTAAAATCTAAAATGCTTATATTTCATTACTGGCAGCAGCAAAAGCGGCCAGAGCCCGATCCATCTCATCACGCGTATGAACAGCAGACAACGTAACCCGAATACGGCTTGTGCCTTCTGGTACGGTCGGAGGACGAATCGCCGGTGCAAACACACCATGTCCTTCCAAGCACCGAGATACTTCAACTGCCCGTTTCGCTTCTCCGATAACAACCGCAAGAATTGGTGTAGTGCCCTCAATGAGCCTATAGCCGAGTTTACGCAATCCTGTACGCATATATTCCGCATTAGCCATCACACGTTGCCGATATACAGGTTCTGTCTGAATGATTTCGACTGCCTTAAGAGCCGCGCCGATGACGCCGGGTGACAGCGATGTTTGGAAGATAAATGGCCGTGCGTAGTTTCGCAAATACTGGATAACGTTCGCTGATGCCGCTACGTAACCCCCTTCCGTTCCAATGGATTTGCTGAGTGTTCCCATGGCTAGATGCACACCATCGCTTACGCCGAAATACTCAGCTGTACCTGCTCCTGTCTCGCCAAGTATGCCGGTCGCATGCGCATCATCGACCATAACCCACGCTCCATATACGCTTGCTAGCTGAGTAATCTCTGGTAGCGGCGCAATATTGCCGTCCATACTGAACACTCCATCGGTGACGATTAGCTTTTTGCCTTCAGGAGCCGCGTTGCACAGCTTCAATTCCAGATCCCGCATATCAGCATGGCGGTAAATAACCGTACGGGCTCTACTCATACGGCAGCCGTCAATGATACTAGCATGATTGAGTTCATCGCTAAAAATTGTATCCCCTGACATCATCAAGGCGGAAATCGTTCCTAGATTTGCCAGATAACCACTACTGAAAAGAATAGCATCTTCTTTTCCTTTCCATGCAGCGAGAACACTTTCTAGCCGTTCATGCAAGGATAGATTTCCTGTTGTCAGGCGGGAGCCCCCGCTGCCTGTGCCGTACGCTTCGATAGCTTGAATGGCCGCCTGTCTTACCCGCTCATCCCGTGCCAGTCCGAGATAATTATTAGAAGAAAATATGTTGATTTCATTATTCTCCTCCACAGTTCGCATGTGGCGCAGCAACCCTTTTTCTTTTTTCGTTTCAAGCGCTAAGCAAAGGGAGGCTTCAAACTCATCCATCTCTTGTCCTCCTTATCCAATCCAGACCAGACTACGCTCCAGATATTCAACATAACCAGAGATCGAGGTTCCCGGGCTAACGAAAAAGACTCGCCCACCGGATAAATCTCCCTCTTCCTTTAGATGTGTAATACGACAATATCCTTTTGTCATGCTTGCGACATAGCCGGTAACATAGTCAGGATCGTCTGACCAGCATAACTCTGCTACTGTTCCTTGGGCATGGACAACTTTCGTAGCCAACGCTAACGCTTCTGCAATTCGCGGAGAATCGAACTGCGGATGTCGACGTATCCAGCTCGCATATTGTTCTTGGTCCCAATCCATGCGAGAGACCCGAACACCTCTATCACCGCGCGTATCCAGTCGCTCACCACTTTGGCTGTCCAGTAGGATTGCTCCTCTTATGTTCTGCGCGGAACTGAGTATATTAAATGCATTCATAATTGCGGTTTCCGATACAGATAATTCCCGCAACTGAGTAACAGCCTTCTGTCTACCTGCTCTATAATCGCTCACCTTATATGTAGAAACGGTAAGAGGAGACAGTACCGAACAATTCGACGCATCCACTCTCTCAATGACGAGATTGATGAAATCGGCCGTGCCGCGGCTATGATGCAGCGCCTTATCGAGCAAACGACCAACCAGTGTCTCTATTTCTTCTTCTACTCCGAGCTTTTCGCCGCCGGAAATGTGAAGTCCTCCTTCTTCATGCGCACCACCCTGTGCAGCACGCATACGCAAGCTATAAAGACGTTCGGTTGACATAATGACTTGCTCCTTCCTTGCTCTTTACATGATTTTTGTCAAGCGATAAGACCGGCTAGTAACGCAATGGTCGTTATCTCTCTTGTTTTATCTTATTTCCTCGTTCCAAAATGTTAACTAAATTTAAATTAAAGTTTACATTTATTTTGTATTTAATCATGGAATGTAAACTTGGGTCAATCCTTTTTCTCCACAAAAAAGCCCCCTTAGAAAATTCAAGGGGGCTGTCTTAATTAGCTTTGGGGAATTTTTGCTCTGTACGCCTCATACGTTGCCTGGCCTAGCTGACGTATGAGGTCATCTGTTTGTTCACACCACTTGCCGTTCTGTTTCCATTGCACAAAATTATTTGCTGCAAGAGCCATAGGTTCTTCAACCATATCATCGCACACCACATAGGCCCCACCCATTTCTCTTGCGATAATTCGCACGTGGATAATAGATTTTTTCTCCGCATATCGTGATGGTTCATATCTAACATACAGCAAAAGCTCTCCTGCCTCGTATTCGTATTCCTCTTCTGCAAATAATCCGTCCTCTGATCCGGCGGAGCGCACACCTTCGATGTTGTACCTATAGGCATTTGCCAGCACGCGATACACTCGCTGATAGCTAAGACGATCTCCATTGACAGCTTCTTGTTCCAGTGCCCGTTCTTCATCGAATGCCTTATCTTTTTGTCCAAATAGTTTTTTGAATAGATCCATATGGTTCCTCTCGCGTTTTCTTCTGAATTTCGCCAGACCACGAGTTTGCCTGTACCGTCCTTTTTAGTATAAAAGGTTTAAAGAATAACATCAAATTACAATAGAATTATGTTTACCAAAAAAGTCATATTACGATCATCCACGCCGCTTATCACTCAGAAATCACAATAGGGAAGAACCGTTTGAATGTATGTACATGCTTTTATACACGGAGGTAAGAATAAAAAAAGTCAGAAGCATTATGATGCCTCTGACTTTTGGTTCCCTGTATACGTATATAATAAACAGGCTTACAGTTTTACAACATTTGCAGCTTGCGGTCCGCGGTTGCCTTCAGTGATGTCAAACTGTACGCGCTGTCCTTCTTCCAATGTTTTGAAGCCTTCACCTGTGATGGCACTGAAATGAACGAATACATCGTCGCCGCCTTCAACTTGGATAAAGCCGAAACCTTTTTCTGAATTAAACCATTTTACTGTACCTGTAGTCATGTATAGACCTCCAAAAAAATTACTCTAATATGCGGGTTTCTTTACTGTATAAAATAAAAAATTCGCATATTATCACGGATTGTAGTGTTGAAAATATAATCCCTGATAACACGCGAATTATATGTTCTTGCTGCACTCAATTTATTATGTCCTCATCATAGCACACGTGTTTATCAATTGCAAATATATTTTCATCCATTGCTATATGCATCTGATTTGATACATCGACAAATTCTTGTGGTGAGAGGGAAGAAAAGAAGGAAGGGCGGTGGGTGGGAGCGGTTGGAAAAAGACATACTAGCTTTTCTTCTGCTGAAGCGCAGGGCGCATCCACCCTCTTCTTTTTCTGAATCGCCTCCTTCCAACCACGCTACCCTGTCAAAATATCAAGTGTAATTTATATAATTAACGAGTTGATGATTGCCTTACTTCCTGCCGTAAGGTACCTAACCTCTTCTCCGAATTCCACGGTTCTTCCACAAAACTCGTGGCCCATTGCAAGTGGAGGCTTTCGCCAACTAAAAAGCCCTGTCGATTATGACAGGGACTCTTCTCTACATACTAAACTTTCATCAGGGCTTTTTCTGAGCCGCATAAACATCTTGCATTGACTATGACGTTCTTGTGCATTAATCAGATAAGGACTGTGGATTATTGCTACTTCCCGTCCAATCAGTTAACTCACTAATTACCTTCCAGAGTGCAGGGTAAAACTCGTGTCGAACTCCCTTCTGTAAAGCCTGGGCTGGCACTCCTTTCAAACTGTTTGTCTCCAGCCCGATTATACGCTTTACAAGTTGCAGATGATGGTAGCGAAAATTCTGGAAACTCTCATCGAATTGGATAAGCTCTTGCATCAAAAGAAACAAAGCATAGTGCTCTTGAGGCTTCTGATGAAGTTGCAGTAAAGTAAGCTGTCTTTTCTTCAGAAGAAGCTCAAACGGTCCCCAAAGCGTAGGGCCTTCTTCTATTATTTTGTTAAAACCGGGAGAATCCTGTCCGCTTCCTCTTCCCAACGCTAGACGTATCGTATGATAATCGATCGGATTAATTACCGTTACCATGACAAATATCTCAGGTAAATGCTTTAAATGAAGGTTGATCCGTCTAAGTTGACTTGTCGCAGCAGTTATGTCGTCGGCTATCATGCACTTTTTTCCGATATGCAGATAATGAATGATGAGCTTAAAATGAAGTTCAGCAATTTGATGAATCATTTGGAAGGTGAGTTCATCTTCACATGCCAACTGATCGTTTGATTTTTGTAGTCCCAACAATTCCTTGGTCCTAATATACTTTTCATAGTCTGTCATCGGTTTCTCCATGTCAACTTCCCCCCTCTCGTTTTTCTCCTCTTTATCACAACGATCGTAGTACTGCACGAACCGGACTTCCGTCGGCTTCCATTATCGGGAGGGGAAGTGCAATCAATTCGTAATCCCCCGGTATGACATGATCGAGTAAAACCCCTTCAAGAATATGAATATCATAGGATTGAAGCGCATGATGTGCCGCTAATTCTTTGCTCTCTAATGGATCTACTGACGGAACGTCGACACCAATTAACCTGACTCCTTTTCCTGCAAGAAAGGGAGCCGCATCAGGTCGTAAGTAAGTAATCTTCGTCGGAAACCAATGAGCAGCAGTCCACGAACTCGTGCGCAGAAGCAAGCGCTGCAAACCTTCCAGCTCAAACTCAGCCAAATCTGCTGCACCGACGCTCTCTTTGCCTGATACATCAATGACTCGTGTTAACCCGACATACAAGTTCAAATCCAGCTCCAGAACCTTACGGCCTTCGTTGTCAAAATGAAACGGAGCATCTATATGGGTACCCGTGTGAGTACTCATCGTGAGCCTTCCCACATTGACTGAGCCACTTTGTTCTTTTGTCCAACATACCTCATAAGAAAAAGGCGTATAACCAGGCCAAGTCGGCGTACCGGTCTCTAATCGACGCGAAATGTCGATCAGGGTCACAAGCATTCTCCTCTCCTATGATAGACTGTACCGCTAAGCAATGACATCGCGTTTATTTTCAAATTTTTCATGCTGTTTTTCTACCATAATCCGTTTTAACTTCTGCACGGCATCCCACACATCCAGAAAAGAAGTATAAAGTGCCACTGGAGCCAGACGAATAAGGTTCGGGGCACGAAAATCAGGAACAACCCCATTCTCCTTCAGCGCTCTGCAAATCCGGGCTGCCTCCTTGTGCTCTAGGCTTACATGCCCACCGCGTCGATAATCTTCCCTCGGATTACCGATAGCAAATCCCATTCCTTGTACTTCATGCTTGATTAAATCCATCATATATTGAGTAAGTTCTAGCGATTTTCTTCTTACATTGTTTATACCGGCTTCTTTAAACATTTCCAGCGAGCCCAGCAAAGGCGCCATACTAAAAACATGCGGAGTTGCCATCTGCAAAGAGCCAGCATTTTCCGCAGGCGTAAAATCAAGCTCCAGATCAAACTGTCTATCTTTTCGTGATCCGAACCATCCGGCCATACCAGGCAAACGATTAAAATGCTTACGATTCACATACAAGGCTCCCGCCCCTCCAGGTCCACTGTTTAAATACTTATAGGTACACCAAAACGCGAAATCTACATCCCACTGATGGAAAAAATGCGGAACCGCTCCTGCGGAATGGCATGCATCAAAGCCGACAAGAATTCCACGCCTATGCGCTTCAGCAGTCAACCGCTCAACGTCCAGCAACTGGCCGCTACGATACAGGATGGTCGGGAGGATAATCAGCGCAATTTCATCAGTCATCAAATCGATTACGTCTTCTTCTTGGATAAACCGACCATCCCGGCTCTTCGCCAAAATCAGATGTTCATGAGGATTATATCCCCGTAACCGTAACTGGCTCTCCAGGGCATAAATATCTGAAGGAAAAGTCAGTTCATCTGCAAGAATTTTTGTTCGCTTTCCTTTCGGTTGGTAAAAGGTCGCTACTAACTGATGGAGATTGACTGTCGTTGACGCAGTAACAATCACTTCATCGGGCTGTGCACCTACCAATGGGGCAAGCATTTCTCCTAGCTTTTCCGTTAAGTAAAACCATGGCTGTTCGCCTTGCAGCCATCCGTCAATCGCATGCATTTTCCAATCGTCCAACGTCTTTAGTAATGCTTGCTCTGCTCTTCTGGACAACAAGCCTAAAGAATTGCCATCAAGATAAATCAGGTTGCCATGTACATAAAACTCTTCACGATAATGGTAAAGCTGGTCTTCTTGGTCAAGACAACGGGCAAAATCCGCAGACGGATCGAAAGAACTGTAGACCATAAGTAGCCTCCATGCTCGAACAATAATAAAAAGAACACATTACTGTATAATATTCATTTCTTTATAACCACATACCAGGTGATGAAGCTACTATCTCATTTCCATTCCTGTTCTTCGTAACTTTACATCATAGACGACATTAATTTGAGCTTCCGGAAAATCTTTATCCCAGTCGATATCTTTCCATATATCATAGTGAAAGGCCTTCAGCTGACGTCCGAATCCTAAAACATCGCTTTTATATTTTTTCTGTACTTTTTCAATCATCTTCTGCGCCCGTTTCTCATATTCTTTTGCTACTCTATCCTGAAGTTTCCGGACGGTTGACTGTTTGCTGAAATCAGCAGGAAACATGGATTCAATTACATCTCCCTCCATCTTCAGCCGAACAGTCACCGCTACCTTTTGCTCTTTCCTAGAAAAATGGTAGATACGCTTCATTACGCGCGGATGGAAGGTGACCATATGATCTTTCTTCTCGTCCAACGAAAATGTAATGTTTCCTCCGTATTTGTCCTGCGCCACCTCCGCCGCATATTGCTAATTTGCTCCGATCATAAAGCGGCGAATGATTAAGTCATCACTTTCTCCGAGAATCGAACGAATCGCCGTAAGATTTTCTTCCAGATCACTACTTATCTTTTGTATGATTTCATTTGCTTTTTTATCTTCCCACTCTTTCAGGAATTTCTGTTTGCGAAATTTTTTGGCTCGGATTGCTTTACGGAAGCTGCGTTTCATGACATCACCTGAATTCCTCTGGAGAGGATTTGGTATATATTTACTCATCTGATATCATTTGCATAGAAAATAGGATTTATGCACCGGTACCACTACGGCTGATGTGAAGGTATACTTTCTACTTTATTAGCTGATTATATGTTTGATGTTAACTGATTAGGAGGACTTACCAGTATGAAAGCTGTAACGTACCAAGGAGCAAATACCATAGAGGTTAAAGAAATAGAGGACGCAAGAATCGAAAAAAATGACGATGTTATCGTACGAATAACCTCCACTGCGATCTGCGGTTCAGATTTACATTTATATCAAGGGAATATGCCGTTGCCTAAAGGATATATTATTGGCCACGAACCAATGGGTATTGTAGAGGAGGTTGGACCTGAAGTTACAAAAGTAAAAAAGGGTGATCGTGTTGTTATTCCTTTTAATGTTGCCTGCGGACATTGCTTTTATTGCCAGCATAAGATGGAAAGCCAATGTGATCATTCCAATCCTCATTATGATTCAGGAGGGTACTTTGGTTATACAGAAAAATTCGGGAACCATCCGGGTGGTCAGGCGGAATACTTAAAAGTGCCTTTTGGGAACTTCACCCCTTTTGTCATTCCGGAATCATGCGAACTAGAAGATGAATCTCTGCTCTTTTTATCTGATGTCCTGCCTACTGCTTATTGGAGTGTCGACTATGCTGGGGTAAAATCCGGGGATACCGTTATTGTGCTCGGCTCTGGTCCAGTTGGATTGATGGCTCAAAAATTCGCCTGGATGAAAGGCGCAAAACGTGTGATCGCTATTGATTACCTGGGCTATCGACTACATCATGCAAAAAAAATGAACAATGTCGAGGTATTTGATTTTACCGAATACGATGATATAGGTGAACACCTGAAAGAAATTACTCACGGCGGTGCAGATGTTGTCATCGATTGTGTGGGTATGGACGGAAAAAAGTCACCCCTCGAATTTATTGAACAAAAATTAAAACTGCAAGGTGGAACGCTTGGACCTATACAAATTGCTACAAAAGCAGTTAGGAAGTTTGGAACGGTTCAAATTACTGGTGTGTATGGCGGAAACTATAACAATTTTCCACTAGGTGCATTTTTCGCAAGGAATATCGTTCTTAAAATGGGACAAGCACCTGTCATTCATTATATGTCTGACCTTTTTCAAAAAATCATGAACAAGGAATTTGATCCAAAAGAAATCATTACACATAAAATGTCCCTTACAGATGCTAGTCACGCGTATAAAATCTTTAACGACCGTGAAGATGGTTGTATTAAGGTAGTTTTAAAACCCTGAAGAACAATATAAACAAACAAGGCATAGACGCTCTATGCCTTGTTCAGTACGTGCTTAAAAACTCTCATACAGACACAACCTTACCAACAACTCTTACATTTGTGTGATTTTTTCTTCTTATAACAGTAGCATTCACACCACTCATCGTAATCATGCTTTTTAAAGCAATCATAATCGTCATCATGTTTTTTGTCGTAATCGTAGTCATCTTTTTTATGGCAATCATAAGGCTTTCTTTGATACCAATCGTAATAACCCATTATTCCCCCTCCTTTCTTACACCGTTCACCAGTCTCTTTTACTGAAAAGGAATGGTTGTCCTATATACTACTCATTCTCCTTCTCAAGTGCTTGGACGAGCATCCTTCACTTTTCAATTTGGGTTAAAAAATTCTTTGCAACTGGATTTCACTACATAAAGAAAGGAGGTCTAAAAAAGCAGCTAACCTCGTCAAAAATCAGGTTAGCTGCTTTAAATCTCCCGTTAACCGTGAGCTTAATTTACACAGGAATTTCCCCTATTATTTTAATAACCCTACATCCGAGCCGAACCGATAAGTCCACATATTTATATTATCATCCATCCTGTCGGTTGCAGGGGAATGGGAGAAACCATAATAAGCTGTAGTACATAACACCATCAGGAATATAACCACCAGCATAGCAAACAATGCATCCTTAGAAAAAATCATTTCTTTTAGTTGTTCAATTTTCTTTCTCATTTTATATTGCTTTAAATAAATAACATTACGTGTAGAAATCATTTATAATCCCTCGCTTTTTATCTGACGTTCATCTCTACTTTATAACTTGGTAACGCTTTTAATTTTGAACAAATGGTTAATTTTCCCTCAACCTGTACAAAATCGAGTATAAAAATAATGAAGCAGTTCTCTCGAATGCACCGAGGAGCTGCTTCACTCATGTTTTAAAAAGGAACCATCAAACCGTTTAGAGCCAGATTCAAAATCAACTGATGAATTTCTTTTTCATCTAAATAAAGTTCTGGACATTCCTCCAACTCCAATGAAACATACTTGTCAGTGAGCAAGGCTTCTGCCTGAATGAGCGGAAACAGCGCTTCTACAATATCATTCAGTTGTTGTAATGTCTTATCATTCGCCTTTTTTCTGGCTAAATTAAGAAATTCAGTAATAATAGAGTTAGCTCTATCCAGCTCTGTCATTATTAAATCAACATATTGTAAAGATAAATTTCTTTCCATCTATCTCCATAATTTCTCTTGATAACAATCCTTCACGTATCTCACCAAGCTTGGTTACATAGCGAATCTTAGCATTACGAACCGATGCCAGCTTATCATAATCAGAGATTTGATACATCGACAAATTCTTGTGGTGAGAGGGAAGAAAAGAAGGAAGGGCGGTGGGAAAAAGACACTTTGGCCTTTCTTCTGCTAGAGCGCAGGGCGTATCCAACCTCTTCTTTTTCTGAATCACCTACTTCCAACCACGCTACCCTGTCAAAATATCAAATGTAATTTATATAAAACACAATAACGCAAAAACAATGCAGCCTTATATACATCACGACGTACGTACCAGTTTTTGATTATATGCTACACTTCATCCCATAATTTTTCAATATATAATTTTGATAATTCTGATCAATATTAAAAATTCAGTTAATATATCCTTCCTGGTTGACGAACAGCACGTGTTACATATACGACGTACCGTTGGGTCATTTAAAAAACAATACGTCTTGACTCTAACCTAAGGGAAGCCTTTAAGCTAAGGAAAGAAAGGAGTGAGTCTAGTGCTCTACACGGTAAAAGAGATTGCGGCACTATCGAACGTAACAATAAAGACTCTGCATCACTATCACAAAATTGGGCTTTTACTGCCATGTGAGATAAGCGAAGCGGGATACCGTTTGTATGGAATGAAAGAACTTGAACGTTTGCAACAAATTTTATTTTATAGAGAACTTGATTTTCCTCTGGAAAAAATCAAGCAACTGCTTGAAGACCAACCGGAGCGATTATCGATTTTGTCCAACCAGAAGGAGCTCCTCCTTGCCCGTAAGCAAAGATTGGACCGCTTAATTCAGACACTGAACGAATCGATCGATTGTACTATGAAAGGAGAAGTTATGGATAAAACAGAAATGTTCAAAGGATTTGACAGCGAAAAAGAATGGATGGAAGCACTGGCTGAGCAAGATCAATATTTGGAAGCAACATATGATTATAGTTTACTCGAAAGCAACACGATTAATGTTGAAGCCATGAATGAACAAGCTAGCGAAGCAAAGCATTTTATGGACAGTATGATAAGTGCTCTTAAAACCGGAGTAAGATTTGATAACAAGATCGTGCGGGAACTGATTAATGAGCATATAAATTTCTTGAATCATAATGGACATCCCACAAGTGCAATGGATTTTGTGGCACAAGCACGATTTTTCTTAGATGATGACTTTCATCGCAATATGTTGGAGTCACAACAGATTGGTCTTGCTTACTATCTTTTTACCGCCGCGGAATCATTCGCAACCAAATAAATCGTTTGCTAAAGATATATCTTTTCATCCAACTACCTTATTAAAAGCTCTCAAAAGAACCATTACCAGATCTCCTGGTTAATGGTTCTTTTTTTACCATGCCGTTGATTAACGTACATTGTTCACCTTATGCATGCCCGAACGGTTCTGATCCTTAATTTTATCGAGAGCTTCTTTTATTTTCTTTCTATCAATTTCCCGTGAGATACTTAGAGTAACTCCTATACCAATTAAAGTCACCAATAGTGATGAACCCCCATAACTGATAAAGGGAAGCGGGACACCTGTAAGAGGAATAGCACCGGTTACTCCTCCGATGTTGATAAAAGCTTGAATAAAAATCATACTGGCGACACCGCATCCAACCAATTTTGAAAACAAATCGTCTGAGTGAATTCCTATAAAAATCATTCTCCAAAGTAAACACAGGAAAGTAATAATAAAAAACAAGACACCTATAAAGCCAAATTCTTCTCCAATAATAGCAAAGATAAAATCAGTATGAACCTCAGGGAGATACAGATATTTTTCTATACTCTTTCCAAGCCCAGTTCCGGTAAGTGCCCCATGAGCCAGTGCGCTGAAGGACTGGGTAAGCTGGTATCCCCAGTGAAGTCCTCCCATTCCATCATCCCAGGGATCTAGGAAAACTAATATACGCTGCAAACGATATTGCGATGAAAACGTGTAAATCACACTAAATGCAAGTAAAGGCACCCCCAATACTAAAAGATATTTCAGACGTGCCCCACCAACATAAATGACAACCCCTGCAGTAAGCGCGAGTATTGCTGCTGAACCAAAATCAGGTTGAATCGCAATCGTAAGGAAAAACAGGACAACTACTACAACCGCAGGAATAAATCCTGTTTTTAATTCCCAGAACGCTTTCCCTTTCTTTGCAATAATGCCAGCCAAATAAATAATAAGAGCGATTTTTGCAAACTCTGCAGGTTGAATTTGCAGAGGGCCAAAATCAAGCCAGCTTCTTGCTCCATTCCTCTTTGCTCCTATTCCTGGAATTAATACAATGACAAGCAAAAAATAAGCGGAAGAAAGAATATGAAAGAAATGCTTTTTATAAAACGTAAATGGGATGTTCATAGTAACAAGCATAACAAAAATGCCAAGCAATACACGTACCATATGCTTTTTTGCATAGTATGCAGCATCGTTATATGTATTAATCGCTTCAATCGAACTTGCGCTATAAACCATAACCATACCAAACCCTAACAAACCAAACGTTAAAAACAAAAGTAAAAAATCAGGCCTTCCTCTCCTTTGCATATGAAGAATCTCCTTTATCAACCTACAGACATATATTTTCTGACCTAGTAATTATATAAATTACATTTGATAGTTTGACAAGGTAGCGTGGTTGGAAGGAGGCGATTCAGAAAAAGAAGAGGTTGGATGCGCCCGGCGCTCCAGCAGAAGAAAGGCAAACGTGTCTTTTTCCGACCGCTCCCGTCCACCGCCCCTCCTTCTGTTCTTACCTCTCACCACAAGAATTTGTCGATGTATCAAATCAGATATATATAGTAATATAAAGGTAGATCATACCATATTTTAGCAGTTAATAAAAGAGAATGCTGTAATGATATGTAAAAGCAACATACCTTGAATAGGAAGAAAGGCTTTTAGGAACAGACTAAATTTCTCTTTTAGCCTCCGTTTACATATATTCATCCCAACGAAAAAGATAGATTTATAAAGTTTATTTGAATTGTTGGGCTCCATGCAAACATGATAGTATAAATATATATACTTACAAAAATAGAGGTGATGTCATGAGAGCACTTGTTCACGCGGAGAAAACAGGATTCGACGGACTCATGTATCGTGAGATAACAGACATACAACCCAAGGCAGGAGAAGTAAGAGTAAAACTAAAAACAGCAGGCTTAAATCACCGGGATTTATTCGTCTTAACCCGTCATAAACCATCTGATCCTCCGCTAATCATCGGCTCAGATGGCGCTGGTGTCATCGAAGCCGTCGGTGAAGGTGTAACAGGTGTCCATGTCGGGGATGAAGTAGTAATCAACCCGGGCCTCGGCTGGAAGGAAAAAAGCGACGCACCTCCTAAAGGCTTTGAAATTCTTGGCCTTCCCGATCATGGAACGTTTGCAGAACAAATTGTCTTGCCGGCTGATAATGTTGAACCGAAACCTCAGTATTTAACATGGGAGGAAGCAGGCGTGTTCTCGCTAGCGGCACTCACCGCCTACCGTGCATTGTTTACAAGAGCTCACTTACAGGCAGGTCAGACAGTGCTTATCCCCGGTATTGGAAGCGGTGTAGCCACATTTTTATTGCAATTTGCAAAAGCAGCCGGAGCGGCGGTCTATGTAACTTCTCGTTCAGACGCGAAATGCAGACGAGCACTGGGACTAGGGGCTGACAAAGCAATTGATAGTAATGAAGATTGGAATGACTTGCTCGACGGAGAAAAAGTAGACATTGTAATCGAAAGCGTTGGTGCCGCTACGTTCAACAAGTCGCTCGCGCAATTGCGGCCTGGTGGAACGATTGTTACATTTGGTGCATCGGCCGGGGACGAGATTCGAATCAATATCCGCGAGTTCTTCTACGGCCAATACAACCTGCTCGGTTCAACCATGGGAAGTGCCGAAGAGTATAGAGATATGCTCCGGTTTATTGAAATACACCAAATCAAGCCTGTATTGGATCAGATGTATCCATTGCATGAATTCGAAAAAGCCTTTAACCGGATGGAAGAAGCCGCCCAATTTGGGAAAATCGGTTTTATTATTGAAAAATAATGACCCAAACTGGAGATCTGTGAACTTCCGATCATTTCTTGTTTTTAAACAAAACAAGCGTAGGACAACCCTATCTGTCCCGCGCTTGCTTTGTTTTATTTGTACCATAGACAAAATCGCACGGAAAGGATTGAATAATTCGTCCATTGGCAATAAAATGTAAAGCGATAAAGAGAAAGGAACATCGTGCTAATGTCTAAAGCTGACAATATGCTTTCTATTCTGTGGCTACTGAAGACAAGAAAACGGATGACCGCTAAACAACTGGCAGAAGAATTAGAGATTAGCATTCGGACTGTTTATCGATATATTGATGCATTATGTGCTAGCGGAGTTCCTATTATATCTGACTCAGGGCACAACGGTGGTTATAGTTTACTCCATCAATTTACCGAAACTCCACTTATTTTTGATTTGGAAGAACAAAAAGCGCTCATGCATGCAGCAATATTCGCGCAAGAAGCGGGCTATCCTTTCGGTGATACATTACATAAAGCGATTAATAAATTAAAATTGTATACAAATCAACATCAGTTAGCTGAAATCAATCGTCATGTCATAGGATTCGATGTTATTATTCCACCATCTGATTCTTCATTGAAAAACGTCCTGCAAGAGCTAGAAGTGTCAGTAGCGAATGGATATACCCTCTTCATCGAGTACTATAAAGGAAAAGAGGTGCCTTCTACAGCTCGCCACATTGACCCTTACGGACTCGTTTATTGGAAAGGCAAATGGTATACTGTCGCCTATTGCCATCTCCGCCGTGAAATTCGAAGCTTTCGTGCGGATCGCATCCGCTCTATGTCCCGTACGACGGCTCTATTTCAACGACCATTAGAATTCTCTGCCCGTCGATTCTTTCTCAAAAATATTTTACCCGATGCAGACAACAGGGAACAACTAACCTCCCTTCGTATTCGCGGAAAGCAACGGGCGATTGCGGATATGTGTGAGCATTGGCTATTAGGTCACGGCCTAGTGGAACGTTCAATGGATGAAGCACATTTCAAACTCGACGAACAAGCCATCTTATTTTATGTACCGTATCTCCTTCTTTCATACGGAAAATCAATTCAAGTACTGGAGCCTCTTGTCCTAAAGGAAAAAATGATAACCATCACTTCAGAACTGCTGAATTATTATCAAACGTTCTGATTTCACTGACCATAACTGTCAGCTAAGTTCAGTTATGATATGTTCATATCGATTATTATGAGGAGAGATTCTGGATGAAACATAACGCATTACAACTATATGATTATCATGTATGGGCAAATGAAAGAGTGTTCCAACATCTAAAGGAGCTGCCGGAAGAAACGGGACGTACGGAAATCGTAAGCGTTTTTCCCTCTATACATAGTGCTCTTATTCACATGTTTGTCGTGGATACTGTTTGGTTATGCACCATATCCGGTGATAGCTTTGAAAAGGTGCGGACGTCGACAGCACATTTGTCAGAAGAGCTAAAAAATAAAAGCATTGAAGAAATGGAGCAACTGTTCTCTGATTTATCTACCCGTTACCAGACGTTCTTCCGTAATCAGCAGGATATGGATACCATCTCTTCTTACCATCATCCTCACTTCGGAACACTTACGGTCCGTTATTCAGATATCATACAGCATGTCGTAAACCACGGTACATATCACCGGGGAAATATCACAGCTATGTTGCAGCAATTAGGCTACTCCGGAACTCCGACTGATTACGTTTTTTATTTATATTCTATTACCTGTTGATCATCCATAGAGTGGAAGGAAAAAGGGATACGCGTCGGCGTATTCCCTCATCTTTTTTCTCACAAGGAAGGGACACGATCGCTTTGTAACGCCAAAGCCGGACCAGAAAAACACTGAGACACAAACAGCGCTTTTCGTCTCCCTTCCCATTATTTTTCTTATACTATACGCACCGATTACACTAGCCTTGAGCATAGTCATACAAAGCTTTCTCACTACCATGATAAAAAAAACGAAGTAAAGTCGGTAAATCCCGAATAAAAATACTCATATGGATAGTCGCTTCCTTAACAATATATTGATAGGAAAGAGCAGGATTCCGTAGCGGATTTACACACTCATACACGTGCAAGCGTCTGCTGCTCTTCTCTGCTCCTTGCAATGCATAAGAAAAGTTACATGGGATATAACCGTTTAACAATAATTCATCTTCTCCTTCCTGCGCCAAACAAATCCACTCTACTTCTTTTTCTCGTATCTTACCGTCCAATTCGTATTCCAGTCCCTTTCTTTTTTCCACGGTACCTGCTTCCATCATCTTGCTCTCCCTTCCGAAATAAATGTATAAAACCGGATCAGGCAGGCGACGTACCTCGCTTTCAAGAAACAAAAAACAACGCCCCCTTACCCCGCGAGAGATAAGAAGGCGTTATATCTAAACGTTCTCTCATCTCTCAGGATATTCTCCTGCAGGATTTGGCACCTTCCATACACCTTCGCTCATGCGTAAGATGCAAGGGGTTGCCGGGCTTCATCGGGCCAGTCCCTCTGCCGCTCTTGATAAGAAGACAACATTATTTTATTTTCGTTCATTCTATCATAGCTGATCCTCCTGCAGAATGTCTACCCAGCAAACTTTATTGCGGCCTGTCCGTTTCGCCTCATATAACAGTTTGTCAGCAAGATGGTACATCTCTTCAGCATGCGTCTCGGGAAACGAAGCACCTCCGACGGAGACCGTGATGTGAATTCCTTCTCCGTCAAGCGTCGTGAATACGTGCCGTTCCACCATAGCACGAATATGTTCAGCATTATACCTTGCCTCCAAACGCGAACAATCGAGCATGAGAATGGAGAACTCCTCTCCCCCATTACGTGAAACGATATCTACCGGCCGCGCGGCATTAGAAAGTACCTGACCGAGTTCTTGTAAAATCTTATCCCCGTTAGGGTGACCGTATGTATCATTCACCTCTTTAAAATGATCAATATCAATCACAAGCAGCGAAAAGGACTCTCCACGCTCTTTCGCCCTCTGCACGTATGCATTAAAAAAAACGGTAAACTGTCTGGAATTGTTTAACCCCGTGAGGAAATCCTTCGTTGAGTACTCTTTTAGTCTTCGGAATGCCTCGTTCGATTGATCGATGTAAATATATGTATAGAATGCGAAAAAACCCGCCGTAATAGAAATACACCAATGATAAAGTGCTGTTTCGAGAAAAAGAGGAGCAGTTGGAATGTTAATAAATAAAGATGCCGTAATAATCAGCAAAGAAAAAAGATTCATGAGCATAAATTTTACTAGCGGACGCGATTTACTGCGTGTTAATAAACCGCAGCCAAGGCCAATAAGCAACATGCCGCCAAACGCTACAAACGCTTCAGAGCCCGCCGGAAATAAAATTACCCTCGCCATTGCAATAATCAGAGCTGAAACAAGTGCGGTCGGAATCCCTCCATATAACGCGGCCAAAGCTACAGGAATATGGCGTAAATCAGCAATAACACCAGGTACTATACGAATGGAAAACTCCATCAGCACCGCACCAAGCAATCCGAATAATAAGGCGGCCAGCAGCTTTAATTTCGATGGAGAATACGGCTTTACGGGATGGTTTCTAAAAATTTGTCCCATAATAAACAGTCCAGAAATAACAATCGTTCCGTTAATAACAAAATCCTTCAGCATAGCCTCTCCCTTTTTCATGTCTCTATGATAATGGTGTGCAGTCTGGTTGCATCGATGACAAATCAAAGTAAAAATATGACATGTTCATTATAAACTAAAGAAGGGAATAGGATATAGTCTTATGAGTAGCAAAACAGGAGACATATTTACTTGTCCAAGGAAGAAACGTTGCAATTTGTATAACCCTTTAGAGATTTGAATTACATCTTACGAAAAATGCATAGTAAAAAGGACGACCCTGTTATCATCAACCCGGTTCGTCCTTCCTTTCCTACCTCAAATCGCTTGCTTATGTCAAACTATGGAACGTGAATCGCTCCTACATCCACGGTCCACCCAAACGTATCCTCAATTTGTCCGCTCTGAATACGCGTAATCGTATCATACAGTTTTTTGGAGATGACGCCTATTTCTCCTTTATTAACCACTATTCGTTTATCAGTCCACTGCAGCTCGCCAATAGGCGAAATAACGGCAGCGGTTCCTGTACCGAAGGCTTCTTCTAGCGTTCCATTCGTATAGGCTAAATATAATTCCTCCATAGATATTTTTCTTTCCGTAACAGGAACATCCCACTCTTCTAAAAGGCGAATAATCGAGTCCCTTGTCACCCCGTTTAAAATGCTGCCATTCAATGCCGGAGTCACTACCTCTCCAGCGATTTTAAAGAACACATTCATACTCCCTACTTCTTCGATATACTGCTTTTCTATACCGTCCAACCATAGAACCTGGGAGCACCCATGTTCTGCTGCATCTATCTGCGCTTTTAAGCCGGAAGCATAGTTGCTCGATGTCTTAGCAAATCCTGTTCCGCCACGTACAGCACGAACGTATTTATTTTCCACATGAATTTTTATCGGCTTTATACCTTCCGGATAGTAAGCGCCGACAGGTGAAAGAATGATGATAAATGTATATTGTTCGGCGGCCCGAACACCGAGACAAGGCTCTGTTGCAATAATAAACGGCCGAATATAAAGAGACGTTCCTTCTGCCACAGGAATCCAGTCCCTCTCTACGCGCACTAGCTCTTTTATTGCCTCTATCAAAAACGCTTCATCAATCGGAGGTATATTCATCCTTTCATTCGATATGTTGAGTCTCTCCATATTTTTGTCCGGTCGAAACAAAAGAATGTCATCGTTTTTTGTTTTGTAAGCCTTCAATCCTTCGAATACAGCTTGCCCATAATGGAATACCATCGCGGAAGGATCAAGCATCAATGGCGCATACGGAACAATTCTCGGTTCGTGCCACCCTTCCTCCTTCGTGTAATCCATTAAAAACATATGGTCTGTGAAATACTTTCCGAACCCTAAATGACTTTGATCAGGCTTAGGCTTTGGATTCTGGTTCCTTTCTATTGAAATTTGACTCCCCATAAATATCCCTCTCCTTTGTTTGTTCAATAAGGCTTATTATATTTGTAACACTTTTTTGACAATAAATAAAATATATATAACCTAATTACTTTATAAGGAATACCTATATAATTCCAGAATGTACCCACACAAAAAAACCGGCCGATAACCAGGCCGATTTTTTTATATTTTGCATATATCAAAATGTTTATGCTCCGGCAATTCTTCGGAGACGCTGTGCCTCTGTTAAGCCCGGACACGTATAGCAATACTGCCCTTGCGGCAGACAATAATTGAAGCAGCATTTCTTCCGCAATCGAATCATGCGCCCTTCTTCTAGCGGATGTGGAAAATAGGCGTATTCCTCTGCAAACGGATTGCCGTCCACCCCTTCAAACCACACATCCGGGGCATCCGTAACAAGAAAATGAAAGTCGTCTGTGAGACGCTGACGTTCCGCCTCTGTACTCGTTTCTTTCATCCACAAATCATACCAATAATAAAGCACAAACGACAAATGCGCCCATAACGTACCCAAACTCACTCCTGTACGCTTCGCTACCGCCTGGAACACCGGATTAACAGTTTCTTCGAAGAGACTTTGCATATACGATTCTCTCCAACACTCCCGGGATTCGGAGGAAGTCACGAATTCACTCCCATTCGTTAGCCATGTACACCACTGCATCTGTTCATTAAATCCGAAGGAAAGGTTGGAAAGTGAAAAATCAAACCTCTGGTTAACATGCGACATTCCGTATAAAGCCGCCACGGGCACCGAACAATAGTGACGCTTAACGAATAGAGAACCTGCCACATGCAGCTTTGGTGCCTGCATATGCCCGCCGACCTCTTTTATCAGCCTATCCATCCCAAATGCTGTAAGCAGTTCTTCGCCTCTGATAGTAGCAAGCTCCGCCTCCTGTGTACTATACACCCGGAACTGCTGTGCCAGATGATTGTGGTTTTTCCCTTGTTCCACAAAGCAACCTTCCTTTCCTGTTTATCATCCCGAACAATAATGATAATTACTATCAATTATAGATATAGCTTTCTTTTTCTGCAATCCTTTTTCTGTGTCTATGTATAAAAAATATAAAACCGCCCGTCATCCGAGCGGTTTTTGCAACTATCTTTAGCCGGTTTTTTTTAGGCGGCGTTGCTCCAACACCCTGGATACCACACCGTATCTTGGCGAGAATAAAAAGCAGAGCATAAAAAGAAGGCCGGCCGCTGTCGTCATCGCTCCTGAGATGGATACATCAAAATACACAGCGGTTATATATCCCGCGCACGCAGAGACAATGCCGAAGACAACGCTAAGCCCTAACATGACTCCTAGACGATCTGTCAGCAGATATGCCGCAGCTCCAGGCACGACAAGCATCGCCACTACTAAAATAGCTCCCACACTTTCGAAAGCTGCTACTGTATTCATGGAGACGAGTGCCATCAGTAAATAATGGATAAATACAACCGGAATACCTGCCGCAGCGGCCATTTGTGCATCAAATGATACTAATTTCAGCTCCTTATAGAACAATCCTACAACAAGCAAGCTTAATGTGAATACACCACCGACCATCCACACCGCACGTGGCATCTCTACACCTGCTATAGTTGCCGTATCCCAGGGTACGTATGCAATCTCGCCATACAGCACATGCTGCACGTCAAGATGAATATCGGAAGCAAACAAGGAAACGAGTACAACACCTATCGCAAACAGCGAAGTAAATACTACACCAATGGCAGCATCCTCCTGCACACCCGCCACATGCAAAGTTTGGATAAAGAAAGCTGTCAGCACACCGACAACGGTCGCACCCATCAGCATGAATACATTATCTATACTATTACTAAGAAAGAAGGCAATGACTATTCCCGGAAGAACTGCGTGACTAATCGCATCTCCGAGCATTGCCATCCGCCGCAAAATGAGAAAGCAGCCGACAAAACCGCAGGACGCCGCCACAAGTGAACCGGTTACAATAATCCACAATCCGTGTGACATGTTAGGCATCGCCTCCTTTGGAGACAGCGCCGCCATACGGCAGGTGTACCTGCTCTGCTTCACGGGAGATTCTTTCTTCAGCCACTCTCCGACGCACTTTCACCCTCTCTACCTGACGGAAAATTAATCCTCTGCGCGGAGCCGCCAGCATGGAGAACAAGAACAATGCCGCAGCAGCCAGTACGATAACCGGACCGGTAGACAGCTTGGGAACTAGGCCGCTGATAATCGTACCAAGAACGCCTGCAATCGCACCAAAAATACCGGAAATTATGACCATGTGCGACAGCTTTTCCGTCCAATAACGAGCAGCCAAAGGCGGAATGATAAGCATGGCTGACATCAATACAACACCTACTGCCTGCAAGCCAATAACTACCGTCAGCACGATCATAAGCATAACCATTGCGTCTAATATGCCCATGGGAAATCCAAGCCCTCTCCCAAAATTCGAGTCGAAGCACAGCAGTTTAAACTCTTTAAACAATAAAAGTACAAGAAATAGCAGGATGCCCGCTGTTACTGCCATCATAGAAACGTCCGCCTGCACAAGTGAAGCCGCCTTACCGAATAAAAAGGCATCAAGTCCGCTCTGATTAGCTGCTCCCGTCTGGGCGATGCCGGTAAGTAACACCGTACCGAATCCGAAAAATACAGACAACACAATTCCTAAGGCTGTATCGGATTTAATTCTTGAATGACGGACAATCGAATGCACGCACCACGTACCGAGAAGTCCGGTTCCCAGTGCTCCGAGCATGAATAGCACGGTATTCTTCTCACCTTGTAATATAAAAGCAAGGCAAATACCGGGCAGCGCGGCATGCGCGATAACATCCCCCATTAAGCTCTGCTTGCGCAGAAATGCGAAACATCCAAGCACACCACTGCTGATTCCCAGCAGGAAGCAGCCAGCAATGACCCAGCGAGCATTCGGGTCCTGTATTAAACTAAGAAGAAAGTCCATCTTCTGTCTCTCCTTCCTTCTATAATTGTGCGGTATAAGCCGCATTTTTCTGGAATAGTAGCTTTCCGCCGTACGCTTCCTGCAGATTATCCGGCACAAACACTTCGGATGTGGGGCCAAAAGCTACCTTTCTAATGTTCATAAGCAACAGCCAGTCAAAATACTCGTCAACCGTTTGTAGGTCATGATGAACGACCAGCACGGTCTTTCCCTGGCTTTTCAGCTCGTCGAGCAGCAAAACAATGGCCTTCTCTGTCGCTGCATCAACACCGGTAAACGGTTCATCCATGAAATATACACGCGCATCCTGTGCCAGTGCACGAGCAAGAAAAACGCGTTGTTGCTGACCACCGGAAAGCTGGCTAATCTGCCGTCTGGCATAATCAGCCATGCCCACTTTTTCCAGGCAAGCATAGGCGAATTCCTTGTCATACGCGCGAAGGCGCCGAAACATTCCAGCATGTCCGTAGCGCCCCATCAGTACTACATCAAGCGCATCGGTGGGAAAATCCCAATCCACGCTTTCCCGCTGTGGCACATATCCGATAAGCTTACGCTGGCTTTTATACGGCTTTCCATAAATGGAGACCTCTCCGGACACAAGCGGAAGCAAGCCGAGAATTCCTTTAATTAACGTCGACTTGCCCGCTCCGTTCGGTCCCATAATACCGACAAGTTTTCCTTCCGGTACAGTAAAGCTTACTTCCTGTACGACCGGCTTTTTACGGTAAGCGATCGTTACATCCTTTACAGTTACAGCTGTCGTCATGATTACTCCCCCTTACTTAAGCGCTGCCACGATAGAATCAATATTATGGCGTACCATGCCGATATACGTTCCTTCCACTGTTCCCGCTTCGCCCATCGCATCCGAGAACAACTCACCACCAATTTTCACTTCATGGCCTTTTTCTCTTGCTCCCTGCACTACCGCTTCAATAGCCTTCGGTGACACACTCGACTCAATGAATACCGCTTTGATTCGCTGATTCACAAGAACATTCACTAAATTCTGCACATCTTTCAACCCGTATTCTGCATCTGTACTGATGCCCTGAAGTCCCATTACTTTAATTCCGTAGGCATCTCCGAAGTATCCGAAAGCGTCATGTGCCGTAACAAGTACGCGGGATGCTTCTGGAATGGACGCGATTTGTTCTTTTGCATATGCATCAAGCTCTTCTAGCTTTTTTAGATAAGCGGCGGCATTTTGCTCGTAATCTTCCTTATGGGCCGCATCCGCCTCAATAAGCCCTTCTTTCACACGCTCCGCCGCCTGCATCCACAGTTTCACATTGAACCAGATATGCGGATCATAATGGCCCTGAAATTCCGGAGGCTCTCGCAATATGGCAGGATCGATTTTTTCGGAAACCGCGATGGTTGGCTTCTGATTAGCCATTCTTACGAAAATGTCCCCCATCTTTCCTTCGAGATTCAGTCCGTTATAGAAAATAATATCCGCTTTATCCAGCTTGCCAATATCGCCTTGTGTCGCTTTATAAAGATGCGGATCGACTCCGGGTCCCATTAGCGACGTCACTTCCACATGCTCTTTGCCTATATTGGCTACGATATCCGCAATCATTCCTACAGTAGCGACAGCTGTAAGCTTCTCCCTGTTCTTTCCTTCCTCAACACTTCCCTGAGTCGTACTTTTTTCTGAGCACCCGATAAGTGCCCATCCCATAAGAAAGAAAATCATTATCATCTTTACTGTTTGATTAACCATTCTTTCCCTCCCGACATCATTTTTGTACAAACCAATTTAATTTGTATAAGTTAATTTTTTTTCCTTAGGTAAACATTTTACGCAAAAAAAATGCGCTGCCATGTCATATGATCTTTGCCTCCCCTTCTACCTTAACCTGGATCATTCTATGTGGGCATCCACTCTCTTTTATGATTTTATATGATGAAAAACAATTTGTATAGACTAAATATTTTTCCTATGTACAAAATTAAAGAAATAAACATAATCCCCGTCCAAAGCCTAAAGCAATCGATACGGGGATGATAGGAAGCATAATTATTTCTTTACCTGTAGCAAAGCTTCGGCAATTCCGATAAAATATTCCGATTCGCGCCGAATGTGATTCAATACCGTGATGGCTGTTGGATTTGACTTAAGTGCCTGACTCTCAAGTCCCAGTTGGTTAAGCAACTGGACAAACTGTCGACTTTGTTCTAGGGCGAAGCAGACCAGGTTCATAATTTCTCCGTAAACCGCAGGATTCATCGGATGTTCCATCCGCACCACCAGCTCTATATATCGTACAAATGCCGCCTGCGTCTGAGATAGCGCTTGTTCCCATACCTGAAGCGCCTGTACGAAAGGTGCCTCAAGATTGGGCACCAGCGCACGGATAACATCTGTATGCTCTGCCTCTTGAAGCTTCCAGAACTCTCCTTCATCCAGAATGCGAAGCGGCATTTTTTCTCCGTAATAAAACTGCATTATGTTTTCTCCTTTCCACTTTGAAGATGGGCTCACCCCAGTGTATGTAGGTGGGCCGCAATCTGTGAAAAGGTTCTTTATTCTTCAAATTGCAAGTTTAACGGTTGCTCGGGAAGTTGGATGTCTTCTTCCATGTTTGTAGATGGGACTTTCTCATCTACAATATCAAACGATATACTATCTACCCACACTTGCCCCGGCCCCCCTAACAACAGGCCAAAAGCGATTGCTATGCTATCACTTGGCACATCCAGCACAACACTATAGTGATTCCAGTTGGTCGTCCCTTTAATCGGTCTGTTGTACATATTATCAAACTGTAGCAATTCGTTATCCTTTCCATCTACCCGCATCCACAAGGCTGCCCACTGCTCAACTCCCTCTGTTTTTACGAACCCCGAGAGACGAAGACGACGGCCTTTGTAGTTCTCTGCCTTGAATTTTTGCATCATCGTAGCAAATCCAGACGCCTCCCTCTTGTTTGAACGTATATATCCGGATGCCGTTCCCTGATGGACATTTTTATGATCAACTCCCATCGTATAATCAAATGGGTGGCTCCCGCTCTCAATCCATCCTTGCGGTAAATTGGTTGCTGTCATATCGCTTCCTCCTTTATTTTCTACAGTTCCGTCGACCAGTCGCATTAAATAAGCACGATATCTTCCCGGCGGCATGTAAAACATTTTTTTGAAAGCACGCGTAAAAGATTCCTGTGTAAGAAATCCATATTCTACCGCGATTTCAAGAATACGCTTGTCAGTATTGACCAGCTCGTATGCTGCATTGGTCAATCTTCTCTTCCGTACATAGTCAGCTACTGTCATACCCGTAACCGCTTGAAAAATACGATGAAAGTGGTACATCGAAAATGATGAGTGTGTAGCGATTTGCTCTAGAGAGATGTCTTCCATAAGATGGTCTTCAATGTATTCAATTGCCTTCTGTACGCTTACCGTATACTCTTCATATGCCATAAACCCTCTTCCTTTTTGTTTGATTCTCTTGCATCATAGCATGCTACGAAAAAACAAATTTGACTTTTTTTGCGCAATGTTCTTAGCTATTAAGAAAACTTGGCTGGTGCCAAGCTATTGCGCAGGCAACCGCCTTAGTTGCCCTTATGCAGATCTGCTGTGAAAAGCAACGTTTGGTAACGCCTCGCGATTTTTTCTTTGCTTACAAAAGGAGGGAAAGTATATATTGTTCGCTGACAACAATGCTCTTTACTCAAAATAGCTCCAAAATAAAAAACACCGTTCAAACTTAAAACGGTGTTACAAAAAGTGCCTCACAATTATCTCCCCAACTATCTAAATACTTTTTCAACCACACTTTGCATTCTGTCGTAAAATAAACCCCTCCCAAGAATTTTATCTTCTTAAATCCAGCATTACTGGAATAGGAGGGGTTCATCATTTTATATTGTTCAAGTATCGCTTCCTGTTAGTTTAGTAAACTTCGAAATGTGTATTTGTTATTTTACATAATTACATAGCTTGCCGATATTCTCTACTTCCACAGATACAACATCGCCTGACTTCATTGGACAACTGCCAGAAGGTGAACCAGTAGCCAAGACATCCCCCGGCTCCAGTGTCATAACCTGTGAAACCCAACTAATAAGGAAAGGAATGGAAAGTGACATCTGATTGGTATTACCATCTTGTACGACCTTGTCGTTTAAAGTTGTAACTATTCGTAAATTAGTTGGATCTACACCTGTCACAATCCATGGCCCCAATGGACCAAAAGTGTCAAAACCTTTGCCGCGTGTAAACTGGGGATCCGTTTTTGTAAGGTCTCTTGCAGTCACATCATTAAATACAGTACAGCCAAAAACATAATCTAATGCCTCTTCTTCTTTTATATTTTTGCCGCGTTTCCCAATAACGAGCGCCAATTCCCCCTCCATTTCCACCTGATTGGTTAAATCATTTGACGGAAGAATGATTTCCCCCTGATCTGGAATCAAGGAAGATGTTGGTTTTAAAAATAAAAACGGTTCCTTGAGATTGGCCTTCCCTCCAGTTTCGTTTGCGTGTTCAGCATATGTCCAACCGAAATTAACCACTTTTGAGGGTACTACAGGCTCCAAAATTTTCACATCACTATATTTAACTCTTACACCATCATATTTTATTTGATTATTTACAATTTCAGTGAAATTACTGGACAATTGTAAAATTTCGTCATCCTCAACAATTCCGTAGTATACTTTACCATTATGATTCTGATAGCGAACTATCGTTTGTGTTTTTTGTATTACTTGCATTACCACACGAACTCAACTCCATCTAAGTAAATTAAATAATCGTTTCTCCTTCAACAAATTACAAATCCTCAATATGTCAAATACGGATCTGTATTTGAACCATTTAAAAAAACTAAGACTTTTATCTTAATCTATTAGAAAATTTTCTTCAAGTGTTAGGTTTGCTCTCACACATTGAGCTTCGTCAAAATCATTCTCCAAGCTTAGACGACAACCGCGCGTCTCAGTAGTGTAACCTCCCTGGACATGCTAACTGTTGATACTACTTGTTATACCGTTATTACGAGTATCAATAAAGAACACTTTTGTCCGGTAAACATCTTTTTTGTTTAGTAAATAATTTTATTGTCACAATACATATATTACTTTATAACAATAAAACGATATATACTTTCCTAACCATTAAGAAAAGAAGCCGCCTCTTCAGACGAGAGACGACTTCCTGCTACAAATTCCAAAAAAACATAACGTGGGCAAATACGAAAACAACCAAAAGAAAATTATAGATACTAAGAAAAAATTTTCGATTAAACACCGTTACAAGAATGGCAATCACGCCAAGAACGAATGTAGACATCGCTGCATACACAGTCGCATACAAACTATCTGTACCATACGCTACCGCATAAATAATAACGCTGGCAACCAGTAGAACTTCTAGAATAGTAATGATTCTTTCTTTCGTAAACATAGCTTCCTTCCTTACTCAATAACAATTCGTTTTTTATATCACATAAACATTTTAGCATATTCGACCTGCAAATACAGTTGCCGTCAGATACGTTCATCGCAATCGTTATGTATCGCTCAGTTTTGAATCGTTGCTCTCTACTGGGGATTCACGATTCGCAATCAGCTAGCTCTCCCTTCCCAATATGCGAGAAGGTTTTTTATCGAATTTCTCGATGATAGTCATCGATTATACCTATTTTACAAACATACGTTCTCTTTGTATAATGAAAACATTAGAAAAATGTCAGGAGGGAACGATACAATGATACACTTTTATTATCTGGAAGAGACAGCGAAATATCAGGCTAAGCAAGTTGAGAAGGCGGCACGGGAAGCCTGGAAAACCACAAGCGTGGAGCACTCAGAAAAAACGGAACAAAAATCTCTGTATCGCGAAGTAGTACTGGCCGCAAAACACGCTTCCAAGCGTTCTTATCCGTTCCGGTAACACATAAGAAAAACTCGCAGGCATTGCCATTCGCACTTTTTCCATAAAAAAGAAGCAAGCAAACAATTTAATTGTTCGCTTGCTCTCTTCTTCAGCATCATGTTCACTATATGACCTGCATCCCCTCTACGCAAACGAAGTTAAGCTGAGCATTCCCATTGCGACTGCAGCCGTAAGAATACCGCTCCACACAATAATGCCAATGGCCATCCAGATAAATAACGTAACAGGCTTCGCGCCGAATGACACGCCGATCGCAGCACCAAGCGGTGCCCCTGTAAGCAAAGGCGAAGCCAATCCAAGTCCGATAACACCATATTTCTGCCAAATTTTACCCATACGTCCCTGTCTTTTGTTTTTACGTTCCATTCGCTTCATCAGCCAATTACGTAATGATTTAGCCAAGAAAATAACGACTACCGCAGCGATAATGGAGCCAAGGGCGCTTGCTACGGCGATGATAACTGGATGAAGACCGAGGGCAAATCCAACAGGAATCGCCATCCACAACTCTAAGATGCTTGCACCGATAACCGAAGCAATTTTCATCCATATTTCCATATTTCTCTCTCCCTATCCTTTTTATTTCATCTTAGTTATACGCAAACAAAAACCTGTTGGTTTCACATCGTTTTCCTTTCATATTTCTTTTTCCTGAAAAACAAAATGAAACCCGGTACATGACCGGGTTTCACTTAGTTCTTTTCTTCATTTTTATACTCGACAAGCGATGCATCGGTAATGTTGCGGGAGATGCTAGCGCCAATGCCCGGATCATGCTCTATCCCCTCGTTACGCAACATCTGGTCTTCCGATGCCTCTGTATGCGTGTCCCTTTTCTTTTTATCCATATTTGAGCTCCTTGCTCTGTCGTAGTTTCTCTTATAGTGTGCCCAGAAATGCAGCTTCTATTAGTTTGCACCCACGATGGACTTTGTTCCGGCGATTCTTCCTTGCTCGATTTCTAAAATTCTATTCCCCAATTTCTGCGCCTCTTGTTCGTCATGTGTAACAAGGAGCACAGGAATTTGCCAGAGCCGGTGCAAATCCAGCAATTCATCCTGACATTGACGTCTCGTCCCGGCATCAAGCGCCGATAACGGTTCATCCAATAACAGCACATCCGGCTTGCCCGCAAGCGCCCGCGCCAAAGCTACCCGCTGCTTTTCTCCACCCGAAATCTGATGTGGATATTTCGGCAGCAGATGGCGAATGCCAAGAATGCTAAGCAACTGTGAAAGGAAAGCCTGACGGTCACCATCCGGTTTTCCCTTGATTCCGTACGAAATGTTTTTCTCTACCGTCATATGGGGAAAAAGCGCATAATCCTGAAACAAGTAACCAAGCCGGCGCTTTCTCGTAGGCAACGGCTTCTTATTCGTCTCGAAAAAAACGGTTTCGTGTAATTGAATCAATCCCGCGTCGGGTTGAACCAGACCAGCCACACTATTCAGAATGGTTGTCTTTCCCGCTCCAGATGAACCGAATAACACAACAATTTCATTTCCGACTTCAAACGTAACATCAAGCCCAAAATAGGGGAGCGTTTTTCGGATATTTACATAAAGCATGTATTCTCAACCTCCCCTTATTTCTCCCGCTGAGCAAAGCGGCGTATATTCCTTCGTCCCCACCAGTTTAGCCACATCATGGCGCTGAATCCGAGCGCGACAATAATAATAACCCAGCCGGTTGCTTGTTCTATCTGTCCCGCTTCTGCTGCAAAATAAATGGCGATAGGAAGCGTATCCGTTTGTCCGGGAATATAGCCAGCTATCATCAATGTAGCTCCGAACTCCCCAAGCGCCCGGGCAAATGAAAGCACCAGCCCCGCCAAAACACCCGGCCAGGCCAGCGGAAAAGAAACAGTCCAAAATATTCTCCATTCAGAAGCGCCCATCGTGCGTGCCGCTTGCTCCAGCTTCTCGTCCAATGTTTGAAAAGCGGCGGATGCTGCCTGATACATCAACGGAAACGCAACGACTACCGAAGCAATAACGGCTCCTATCCATGTGAACACAATCTGAATGTCGAACCAATTAATTAACCATTTGCCAATCCAGCCGTTTTTTCCAAACAGTATAAGCAACCCAAAACCAACAACGGTAGGAGGGAGGACAAGTGGCAACAGGAACAGCGATTCTATGACGCTTTTTCCAGTAAAGCTACGGCGTGCAAGCAAAAATGCCATACCTACTCCTACTATGAATACGATCACCGTAGCAATTCCCGCCACCTTTACCGATAATATGAGCGGGTGTAAATTCATCTCCATCACTTCCTATCCGCTCATCCCTTCTTATTGAAAGCCGTACTTCTTCAACACTTCCTGTCCTTTTTCACTTTTCAAGTAATCTAAAAACGCCTGTGCTTCCTTTGAATGCTTCGTACTGGCTACTACAGCGCCTGGATAGACGATAGGCTTATGCCACTCCGGTTTTGCCGTTGCGAGCACTTTTACTTTTTCCGATGTTTTCGCATCACTCGCGTATACGATTCCAGCATCAGCATTCCCGGATTCTACATATGTCAGCACCTGGCGCACATCTTTTCCTAGTACAAGCTGATCCTGTAGCTTCTGCCACATACCAAGCTTCTCGAAGGTTTCTTTCGTATATCTTCCCACTGGTACGCTTTCCGGTTCACCGACTGCCAGATTTTTTAACTGGCCAGGATTAATATCCTCGAAGGACTTGACCGCTAGCTGGCTATTCTTTGGTACAATAAGAACAAGTTCGTTTTTGGCGAAATCGGCACGCGAATCTTTGGAGATCCCGTTTTTATCCTGGAGCTTGTCCATGTCTTTCTTGCTAGCCGACAAAAATACGTCCGCTGGTGCACCCTGCTCGATTTGTTGGGCCAGCTTGCCTGAGCTTCCGAAACTGTATGTAACGGATACATTGTTATGTTCTTTCTCAAAAGTTGGTTTCAATTCATTGAGCGCGTCGGTTAAGCTGGCCGCAGCCAATACCATTACTTCTGTTTTATCAGAAGAGGCGGTCTCTTTGCTTGCGCTCATATCACTGCTATTGCTCCCGCAGCCGGCCAGAGCCAACATGCCTACTACTAACATAAAGATAAAAGCGATTCGTTTCAACATTCTTCTCCCCCTATTATTTATTAATTATAATTAGATATATCTAATTATAATTAATAATATCTAATTATAAAGAGGAATTTTAAAATATAACTGTTTTTAGCGGAGGAAAAACCATGAGTGACATTTCTTATACAACCGAGGAGATCGCAGCCATTCTAAAGGTTTCTAAATTGACTGTATACGATTTAATTAAAAAAGGAGAATTGCCCGCCTACCGTGTCGGTCGACAAATGCGTATTGACGCACAAGATCTGGAGGTGTACAAAACAAGAGCTAAAAAAGGAGCTGCAGCCACACCACATTCAGACAAAACAAAGCATGCTCCTGGCACGGCTTCATCAACTAGGCCAATTATTATTTGCGGACAAGATATTAGTCTCGACATATTAACCAAGCATATAGAAAAGCCCGGATCTTCCTATCGTCCGCTCCGTTCGTACGTAGGTAGTCTAAACGGCTTACTTTCCATGTACAAAGGAGAAGCTGATATCGTTAGCACCCATCTCTGGGATGGAGATACCGATGAATATAACGTGCCTTATATCCGAAAAATTCTCGTCGGGCATCGTTACCTAGTCGTTAACCTGCTATGCCGTCGGGTAGGCTTTTATGTCAAAAAAGATAATCCGAAGAAAATCGAGAATTGGGCTGACATAACACGGAAGGATATTCGGTTCGTAAACCGGGAAAAAGGATCGGGGGCACGCGTTCTTTTGGATGAGCAGTTACGCTTACATGACATTCGTATATGGGACATTTCCGGATATG
Organism: Aneurinibacillus migulanus; assembly: GCF_001274715.1. Classification (GTDB taxonomy): domain Bacteria; phylum Bacillota; class Bacilli; order Aneurinibacillales; family Aneurinibacillaceae; genus Aneurinibacillus; species Aneurinibacillus migulanus. The sequence continues at coordinate 3,655,467 of NZ_LGUG01000004.1, forward strand.
AGAGAGAGGAAACAAATCATCTGGCGGTGGCAGGGGCTGTCGCAAGCGGCGAAGCGGATGTAGGACTCGGTATTGAGAAGGCTTCTTATATCGTAGGAGTGGATTTCATCCCACTTACCGAAGAACGATACGATTTGGTCATATTAAAGTCCGAAGAAAATGAATCCTTGCGTGAGCTGCTTCTCAACACGCTACGCTCCTCGACCTTTCAGCATGAGCTTGCAACGATTGGCGGCTATGATCTATCTTCGACAGGCACCATTATATATGAAACGTACTGACCAACTGCATACGTTTCACACGAAGAACACAAAACCCGAAACGCAGCTGAGAACGGCCGCATTCCGGGTTTTGTACAGTTTTATGTGTTCATCCATTCATCCGCCAATAAGCCCATAAAATATGTATCATAATAGTTCCCCTCACTATACGCATGCTGACGCAATTGACCTTCGACTACAAATCCAATCTTTTGATATAGTTCAATGGCTCGTTGATTTATGCCTCTTGTTGTTAAATAAATCTTATGCAGACGAAGCTGCTTAAATCCTATGTCGATCATTTTCTCCATCGCTGGCTTCCCATACCCGCAACCCCGATATTCAGGGGCTAGCAGAATCCCAATGCTCGCCCTTCCATGTTCGTGCTCAATGTTTTGCAAGAAAATCCAGCCTACTGCTTTTTTGTCCTCATTTTCGATCGCTAACACAAGATCTCCCTGTTGTCTTTTATGTTCTACATGCTTTCGCGTCTCTTCAAACGTCATCGGCACACGGCCAACTAACGAGATGGAATCGGCGTCATTTAACCAGCGGTGAAGGTCTGCAATATCTTCTTCCTCAAACGCACGTAGCGTTACATTTATCGTCGTCAATACATCCCTCTCCTTTTCTATAAAATTATTTAAAGCCTCTCCTTGTATAAATGGGCGGCCCGTATTGCTGAATGCAGGACAAAGACCTAACACTCGTCCTTACCTGACAACGTAATATAAAAAGCAAGTTCATTCATGGTAGGAGGTGATAGCATGGGATTCTTTAATGGAGATGATGTTATTGGGGTGATTCTTGTTCTCTTTATCCTCCTGGTCATCATTGCGTGTGCGTGTGATTAATTAAAACACAGCTAATCACTACGAGCCCATTCCAAAACGTGAATGGGCTTTCTTCCTGAAAACTATGTTAAAAGGCCAAATGTTCTTGTTCATTATTGTGCATCTACTCACTTTGTTTGCACAAGTCAGCAGATGATACTCCACTGTATCGTGCGAAGACAGGCGGATATCCGCTGCTTGTCCTTTTCCTATCTGCCACTTTTAGGGAAGTCAATGCCGCTCTGGCTGTAGCCAGCGGATCAAGCATTTGATGGAACTGTTTCATATTCTGTTCAAGAAAGGATGTGGCCTGCGGATAACGCAGAAGCTTATCCACCCATCCATCAACTTCTCCTTCAGTATCCATACGAATCGCCAGCTTATGTCTTATTAAAAATTCGCAATTGTTCTCTTCATGTCCAGGGAGTGGCCGATAAATAAACAAAGGAAGTCTTTTAGCTAAAGCTTCAAAACAGGTGAGCCCTCCCGCCTTTGTAATCAGCCAATCGGACGCATCCATCCATTGACTGATGCTATCGACAAACCCAAGAATGTGCACGTTCGGATGATGAAGCTCTGCCTCCAGCATATGTCTCAGATTCTCATTGTGGCCTGTACAAATAACAATTTGTAGAGAATCACGCCACTTTGCGAGAATGCTGCCTAATCGTTCCATCCCTCCCAATCCCAGGCCTCCACCCATAACCAACATCGTAGGCATATTTTCAATGCCCAGTAATTTCCGTACCTCCTGTTTGTTATGCTTTATACGAAAATTCATTGTTAAAGGAATTCCCGTAATACTAATTTTCTCTTCTGGAACCCCCATTTCTATGAGCTGTCCATATACTTCTTCTCCGGAAACAAGGTATTGATCCACCTCTGGCTGTACCCACGCCCCGTGCGCATGGAAATCTGTAATCATTGTATATAGTCTAAGCGTATAGCCCGCTCGTTTCAAGCAGGCAACGGATGAGCTGCTAAAAGGATGCGTACAAATAATTAAGTCTGGAGGAGCAGGATAAAGCATATCCTTCATCGTCCTATGAAGCATTCGGTAAATGAATGACTGCTTCCACAAAGAGAGGGGCTTGTTCTGTTTATAGTCATACACTTTACGCCATACGCTCGGATAACGGGTCACCATACTCAAATAGAAACGATATAAAAGCGCAGCTGAAACAGGATGAAGTTCACGTCCTAGTTCCAGCACTTGCACCTCAATCGAAGGATCCAGAAGCTCTATCCCTTGCATGAGTGCTTCCGCTGCTTTCGTATGTCCTACTCCGACCGCTTCCGATAAAATTAGCACATTTTTATTCAATGAAAACTCCTCCGTAGCACGAATGCATATCTTCCATATTATTTATTTGTCGGCTTCCATTTTTTCTTTTATACACAAAATCTTCCTCTAGATGTTTATTCCGCATCAAAAACACCAACACTGAAGAACATGAATACGGGAATTTATGTATATACATATGTGCACGTCTTATGTTTCATGTTTCGATATTTATATCAAGGAGATAGAGGTACACATGCATAAACAACGGACCGTTGCTCTCGAATGGGCAATTTTGTTTCTTTTTATTCTTCCTCCCCTGGGGATTGTATGGCTGATCGGAATAGGTATTTGTCATGGAGTTAATCGAATGCTACGCAAGCAAGCATTTTACCTTCTTCACCCTCCTACCTTCTTCTTTCTTGCGACATTGCTCGCTTCTATCGGAGCATGTCTTAGAACCGGACAGATCGTATACGCATGTATCCCCGTTATGGTAGCAGGCTATCTCGGTATGTACTTATACATAAAAGATAACCGTTCAGCATGGAGACTGAAGTATTTTAGTCGAATGCTTATTATCGGAGGCCTTTATATCACCATAGTGGGACAATTCCAATTACATGAAGGATACACGTATGGGGGGGATTGGCGACTCGGTATGTTGGCGGGGCTTATGCCAATGGGACTTGAAGAGACAGGGCGGCTGTTTGGCAGCGCATATAACCCTAACTTTGCTGCATTCTTACTTTTGCTATCTTTGGCCAGTCTGATTGCGGGCATTCTTCAAGCAACGGAAAATTTCAAAAAAAATAAGGCATCTTTCGTCCTTCATACCGTGCTTGCGCTTCCGATCGGAATCGCCATTATCCAGACAGGCTCCCGTACCGGCGTAGCTGTTATGGCCGTTTTGCTTATTTTATTTGCATGGAAAATGAGTCGATGGGTAAGTACGATACTGTTAGCATTTTGCTGCATTTTCCTATCCTATACAGGTTCTCTCTCAAATGTTATTCCCCGCTTTGAAAGCATGTCACAGTCGTTCGAAACAAGGCAACTCATCTGGAAATATAGCATGCAGGTGTGGCATACATCACCCATCTTTGGGGTGACACCTCTCGGATTCCAGGAGACGTACGCATTGTTTGAAAAGACGGGAATTGCCCATGCTCACAACTTGCTCCTGAGCCTTTTTTGCGAATACGGAGTACTCGGGGGCACTGCGTTTCTCTTCTTAATCGTATGGTATGTGCATAAGGCGATCAAAACGTTAATGCTATCGCAACAGCACAAAAAACCGGGATTGTTTTTCTTTTCCCTACCAATACTTCCGCTCACAGGTATCCTCGATCATCCGCTTGTCTCTCCGCAGACGGCATTGCTTGCGATTATCCTGCTCGCTGGTTGGGAACGTGAAACAGACGGTGAGGCGCGACTCAACTCTCCCGCTTCCCCTGTAAGGAGAACGAACATAGCACACATTGAACAATCGGGAAACCGATTGAAAGCTTGACAGCTCTCTTTCGTTTATTTAGCGTTAGGGATATATACGCAGAGATTCGTGTCCGACAAAGTCGGGAAAGATAGTAGAGAAAAGCAATGATGAGGAGGTTCGATGTATGGAGAACAATCAACAAATCCTTCTTGCAAGCCGTCCAAGCGGCATGCCAACAAAAGAGAACTTCGCCTTCAAGGAAGCGCCTATCCCTGAGATTGGCGTAGGTGAGGTGCTCATCCGTACCTTATACTTGTCAGTTGATCCGTATATGCGTGGACGCATGAGCGATCGAAAATCATATGTTCCGCCGTTTCCTCTTAATGAAATAATTGTAGGGGGGATCGTAGGGGAAATTATCGAGTCCAGGGCCGATGATCTGTCTAAAGGCGATGTTGTTATCGGAAATCTAGGATGGCAGCTATATAACGTCGCTAACACTGCCGAAGTGCGTAAAATCGACCCAACAATCGCTCCTATCAGCACGTATCTTGGCGTACTAGGCATGCCCGGTCTCACCGCCTACTTTGGTCTATTAGACATCGGCCAACCAAAGGAAGGGGAAACGGTGGTTATTTCCGGAGCGGCCGGAGCGGTAGGCATGATCGTCGGCCAAATCGCCAAAATAAAAGGCGCCCACGTAGTCGGCATCGCCGGTTCCGATGAGAAAATCGATTATATAACGCAGGAATTAGGCTTTGACGTGGCTATCAACTACAAGACAACGGATAATATTAGGCAAGCGCTTAAAGAAGCTTGCCCGAATGGTGTAGACGTCTACTTTGACAATGTGGGCGGTGAAATCTCTGATGCCGTTCTCTCTCTTCTCAATCATGGAGCACGTATTCCGCTGTGCGGCCAGATCTCACTATACAACCTGGAAAAACCTGATGTAGGCCCCCGTATACAATCACAGCTACTCATTAATAGCGCTCTTATGAAAGGTTTTATCGTTTCCGACTATGCGAAACAGTTTAAAGAAGGAGCCTTTCAGCTTGCACAATGGGTACAAGAAGGGAAAATAAAATACAAAGAGAATATTGTAGAAGGATTTGAGAATACGATCGATGCATTCCTCGGTTTGTTTAAAGGCGAAAATATAGGTAAACAAATTGTAAAAGTAGCAGAGCGCTCGCAGCAGTCTGATTAACTTTAGTTAAAAAAATCCTGTACCGATTCGGTGCAGGATTTTTTTAACTGGATGTAAAATTTATTATAGAATAGAAAAGTATTTATGGAAATTTGATTAAGGAGACTCTCATGAATAACACAATTCCGCCGCTTTCCACGTTTTCACCTTACCTTTCGTTCACGCGGGAAGAATGGGCGCACCTACGTGATGATGCCCCTCTTCCCCTTACGGAAGCAGAAATTAAGAATCTTCAAGGAATTAATGAGCGGCTTTCTATCGAAGAAGTAAACACGATTTATCTTCCACTTTGTCGTCTGTTAAACTTGTATGCGACAGCATCACAAAAACTGCATCAAACAACCAACGTATTCTTGAACAAACAGGAGAAAAAAGTTCCCTATATTATCGGAGTTGCCGGCAGTGTTGCCGTAGGAAAAAGCACAACTTCGCGTATTATTCAAGCTCTTCTCTCACGGTGGGACAACCATCCAAAAGTAGAGCTGGTAACGACGGATGGTTTTCTTTATCCTAACCGGATACTGGAGAGCAAAGGGCTTCTACAGCGAAAAGGCTTTCCTGAGAGCTATAACATACGTCGCCTGATGAAATTTCTGTATAATGTGAAAGCAGGAAATCCAAATGTAGAAGTTCCAGTATATTCCCACCTGGCTTACGATATCCTTCCGGATGCATGCCAGACTATTCAACAACCTGATATACTTATTGTTGAAGGAATTAACATTTTACAAACAGGAAAGCAGACCGACGAGGCTTCCGGACCTCAAATCTTCGTCTCGGATTTTCTCGATTTCTCTGTTTATGTAGATGCCAGCGAACAGGACTTGCTGAGCTGGTATTTAAAACGGTTCGAAATCTTACGAGAGACAGCGTTTCAGAATCCGGCCTCCTATTTCCACCGGTATGCCTCTTTATCCAAGGAGGAAGCACTCCAATTCGCTAGAGGGATATGGAGAGATATTAACGGCATGAATCTGCGGGAAAATATTCTGCCAACTAAATACAGGTCTACTCTCATTCTTGAAAAAGCAGCTGATCATTCAGTTGAAAAAATTCAGCTTCGAAAAATATAAGAAAAACGCGCAAAAAATCCGGAAAACTGCCATGCCCAACAGTTTTCCGGATTCTTCATTTCTATTTTCTCAGCCGCCTATCTGCGACATGCGGCGCGAGGTCGGCGTATGGGATTGTTTCTCACTGGCCAATGCCTGTGCCATCTCGTGGTTCTCCGGCTTTGCATCAATCGCACGCAGGAACATGTCCTGTATTGCTTTTTCATCACCAATACGTGGACGCACATTCCATTCATCATCCCAATACAGGCATGGCTTAATGTTGCCGTCAGCAGTAAGACGCAGACGGTTACAGTTGCCGCAAAAATGATCACTCACAGGATGAATCAAGCCGAACGTACCCATGGCTCCCGGAATGCGGTAGTTATCTGCTGGACCGTTCCCGTAGATGTCTCCGGCCGGCTCATACGTATATCCCATCTGCTTCACTTTCTCGAATACCGTATCCAGCGAGAGATATTTCGCCCGCCACCCTTCGTCATTATGGCCGATAGGCATATATTCGATAAACCGGATTTGCAGCGGTTTGTCGAGCGACAACCGGATAAAATCCTCAATTTCATCGTCATTTTGTCCTTGCATCAGCACCACATTCAGCTTCACTGGCGCAAATCCGACCCGGAGTGCAGCCTCCAGGCCATCCATTACCCGCTTCAGGCTGCCCCCGCGCGTAATATAGGCGAACCGTTCCGACTTCAAGGAGTCCAGGCTGATATTCACACGAGTCACGCCTGCTTCTTTGAGCGCCTCCGCTTTCTGTGCGAGAAAAATCGCATTCGTCGTCAGCGCGATATCTTCAATGCCCGGAATGCCGGACAGCATAGCAATCAACGTTTCAATCTCTTTGCGCACCAACGGCTCGCCTCCGGTAAGACGCAGCTTACGCACGCCCATTTTGGCGACCGCTGCTACCACTTCGGCAATCTCTTCGTAGCGGAGAATGTTCTCGCTCGGCTCAAATTCCATCCCTTCCGCCGGCATGCAATACACGCAGCGCAGGTTACAGCGGTCGGTCACCGAAATCCGTAAATAATCGTGGACGCGGCCAAATCTATCGATTAGCTTATTCATGAAGCTCGCCTCTCTTTATCGACAATTTTCATAACGGACGTACGTGCCGATGCGCGACTTTCCTCTACCCTTGCTCTTTAAGCGTTTCGTCCAATCTTATTAACTGTTTCTTTCTCTCCATACGTGCCTGCATGGCCTGATCTACTGTAATGGTCAAAAAGCGGCAGCGCGACATCGGTCTGGATTGGGCAATCAGGTCCAAATCCGTGCTAATAACCGTCCCGATTGTAACGAATCCACCGCCTGAAGTAGCGTCATTGAGCAGTACGATGACTTCGCCTTCATTCGGGACCATAAGGGCGCCGATAGGGTACGCGAAATCAACTACATTCGAGGAACTGCTACCTGCACCAAACGGAGGAGCATGCTCTTCAAAAGAAATAGATGAGCCCATATAACGATAGGCCACCCGATCCGATTCTGCCGACACGATCCACTCTGAATCCAGAAACGTCTTAATGCCCTCATCGCTTATCCGATTTCCGGATACGCCCATAACAACACGCAAATCTTTGGCATCGTCCCATGCGGGAATAAATTCAACAGGTACGTGCTTTCCAATCTGCTTAAAGGCTCCGGGAAGCGGTTCGCCAATCATTAGTTCATCTCCAACAACCAGCTTGCGTCCTTCATACCCTCCAAGCCTGCTTAGCACGTATGTGGACCGGCTTCCCAGCACTTCCGGCACCTGAATGCCGCCGGAGACACAAAGATAGCTTTTTACTCCCTTTTTGCAAAATCGAAAAGAAAGAACATCCCCTTCATCGACTGCAACCGCTTCCCACATCGGGAGAAGTCGATTATTAAGGAATGCTTGTACCGGCGCTCCCGTTAAGGCTATAATCGTTTTTTTTCCAAACTCGATGACAGGACCGAGCAGCGTCATCTCCAGTCCGGCATATTCAACCGGGTTGCCAAGCAACAGATTTCCGATGATAAAGGAATACTTATCGGCTGCGCCGGAAGGAGGAAGCCCCAGGTGGTAATACCCTTGGCGTCCCGTATCTTGTACGGTTGTCCATAACCCGCCCTCTCTGATTCGCAGCATTCAGAATCCCTCCATCAACTCCTGGATATATGCCTTTCCTTTGATTACATATTCCTGCGGTGAAAAATCGATTTGTTTCATATGATAGCGATAGGTTCCCTGCTCCACCTCTGCAACGATCTGATTATATTCTCGTTCATCAATTGGCCGATGCTTCCATAAATCTCCCGGGCGCGCTAAAAAATACGTATCTTCCAAATCTATAAGCCGCTTGTCTGCATCATAGACAGGAACTGCTGACATGCCAATTAATTGATAGCTCCCCGTTCCATTCACCGGGTATACGACGGTAAATGCTCCCCCGATGCCTACCCCTTGCCTTGGTGTATGCGTTCTCGGACTCAAATACTTAGGCGTCTGGATAATCTCTCCGGGTTCAAGACCCAGCGGGAATCCCCAGGCTGTTCCGGGCAAAAAACCTACCATCGTAATCAGGTTAGGCATCCGGGAATGCGCCTCAATGAACGCTTCTTTATCTGTAAAACCGTTTGCTTTCATAGCAAATTCAAAATTGGACAGGGTCGGTTCCTGATGCCTGTTTTTAAACCGTTCCGAGTATTGACGCGAAACTGGATCATCATACCATGTAGGAATCTCTACCATACGAATGGATAGATTTAATTCTGCCGGATCACTTTTTGTAATATCAATCTCCTTCAAATAATCCAACAAATCTCGGGGAGAAAGAATCTCGGGATTATACCGGACAAGATAAGAAGCATTAGACGGGACAATGTCAACAATTCCCGGAATATTACGCTCCCTTAGTTCGTTTACGATTGCTAACGCCTTAAAATTACTCTCTGCACTCATATCACGCGAGATTTCCGCGTATATATATTCATCTCCCCCAAAATCAAACCTTGTTTCCGGTAGCGTAAACAAGGGCTCTCCCCCCTCTCCTTTATTTCAACAGCTTATTCATCCGCCTGCTTATGGTAGCCGGGCTAACCCCGAGCACTTCTGATACCTTCAATGCTGTCCCGTACTTTTTCAGTCCAAGTTCAATCAACTGGCTTTCAAGTTCGGCTACCGCTTCCTTCAGCGGCATAAGCTCAAACACCATCGGCTGCTTGCGTCTTCTTCCCGTCTCGCCATAAAGCACCCGCAATACGTCTTCACGCTGAATGAACTCTCCCTGGCTTGTGACAAGCAGACGTTCTACGATGTTCTGCAATTCCCTTACATTGCCGGGCCAATCATAGTTCTCCAACACCTCAAGCGCTTCCGGTGAAAACCCTTTCTCTATCTGATACGAACGGGTAAACTGCTGAAGAAAATAAATGGACAGGGAAAAAATATCTTCCATCCGTTCCCGAAGCGGTGGAATGCGAATTGGAATGACATTAAGTCGGTAGTATAAATCCTCGCGGAACTCTCCACGCTCTATCATCTCTTGTAAATTTTGATTGGTAGCCGCAATAACTCGGACATCCACCGGAATTGTATGCACACCGCCTACGCGAACAATCTCCTTTTCCTGAAGCACCCTCAGCAATTTAACCTGTACATTCGGTGATAGCTCACCGATTTCATCAAGAAAAATAGAGCCGCGGTGAGCCACCTCAAACAAACCGGGCTTGCCCTTTTGATCTGCACCTGTGAAAGCCCCTCTCTCATAGCCGAACAATTCACTCTCAATCAAGTTCTCTGGTATAGCCCCACAATTTACTCGAATAAGCGCTTGTTCGCTACGACGGCTGGCCGCGTGAAGGGTTCTGGCGAACACTTCCTTACCTACCCCTGATTCCCCGGTAAATAAAACAGTCGAATCGACCCGTGCTACCCGTTTCACTTCATCTACCAGATCTTCTACAATACGAGAACGGTAAATTAACGGCTTATCTGTATGGGAAGCAGGGACGAATGGATCCGATGCATCCCCTCCCGTTGCCGTTGACGTAAGCTTTTCACGTAAACGATTTGTTTCCGTAATATCACGTGAGAGGACGACTACTTTCTCCAACTTCCCTTCATGATACACAGGCGTTGCTACTGACCAGACCTTCCGTCCGTGAATCGTATCCTGAATCATCGTTAATTTTTTCTTCTTTTTTATGCATAGATCAACGATATTCGGACGAAACATTCCTTTGTTTTCAAATTCATAGATGTTCCGGCCAATGACTGCTTCAGGTCCTTTCATCTCCCAGAATTCTTTCAGGAACGTACCGGCCACCCGCATCACTTCCCCGTTTGGGTCGACTACCAGAATTTGCTCATGGGAAGAAGCGTATACCGCTTGCAAATCAGAATACAAATTGCGTACAAATTCCAGTTCCTGCACGGCTTCCTCGAATGTCTCGCGCAGAAAAAAAATATGGATTAATCCAGTAACTTTCCCGTCAATCCGCAGAGGGGAAAAATTCCCACTAATCTGTTTGAAGTTAATCGAGCTACTTACGCTCATCAGCGTCTCGCCCTGGATGACCCGATTTATATCCTTATCCATGGTTAGCAATTTCTTATAATTACGGTTCATAAGAAAAGAACGGGACAATCCCAAAATGTTCTCTGCCGTTTCATTGATGAACTCGATTTCGAAGGCGGTATTCGTTCTCACGACACCTGCGCCGGCTCCATTCAATATTTGGTTCATATGTGTAAGCTGCAATTCGTTCATCTGATGACGGGCCTGCCAAACCGTGCTGTAGCCTGTAATGTCACCATTCGTATCGATCCCCAGCACGACAGAAATATTATGGTAGTATTCGACCGGATGCAGATGGGGAACTTTGAGGATATCCTTTCGGTATCGAATCGGCTGCTTCAGGTCCGGTATATTCCTGAGCTGTTCCAATAAGGAGTCGGTGTGGACGTAGCCAACGATGTTTTCATTCTCTGTAACAAAGGCAATGTCTGTTCCCTGCTTGTGTATTTCACGCAGTACGTCCTGCAATTCGGCTTGCCTGGTGACGATGGCCGAAATCGGGCGCAGAATTTGCTCCCAAATAATCATGCAGTACACCTCCTACCAACAACGGGCTCCTCTTTCCCCAAGTATAACAAACTATTTTTCTAAATTAAAATTATTTTCGCAATTGAAAAATTATACAAGTAGTTTATCTAGGAATCGTGTCGTATATTGACCTTTTCTGAATTCTTCGTCCCGCATGACCTTCTGAAGGAGGGGTGTATTTGTTTTTACTCCTTCTACCCTGCATGTTTCAAGTACCTTTTCCATTTTACGTATTGCATCCGCTCGATCATGTCCATGCGTGATGATTTTTCCGATCATCGGATCGTAAAACGGTGTAACGACACTTCCTTCTATAACGGCAAAGTCTAACCGTACATCATTCTCCGGTATATGCAATCTGGTAAGCGTTCCTGGAGACGGAAAGAATGTCTGCGGGTCCTCTGCATATAACCTACATTCCATAGCATGTCCGTTTCTCTTAATGTTCTCCTGTTGTAAAGGTAGCGGTTCCCCAGCCGCCAATCGAATTTGCCACTCTACCAAATCCAGCCCTGTAATCTCCTCTGTTACCGGATGTTCAACCTGCAGGCGGGTATTCATTTCAAGAAAATAAAAATTCTTCTTATCGTCAAAAATGAATTCCATCGTTCCCACAGTAACATAGCCAATTTGTTTCACGCCTCGCAGAGCAGTCTCCAAAAGCTCGGCACGAGTGTTTTCATCAAGATAAGGTGACGGACTTTCCTCAATGACCTTCTGATTTCTTCGCTGAACGGAGCATTCCCTCTCAAACAAATGCACCGCATTACCTTGCGCATCACAAGCTACCTGCACTTCGATATGACGTGGATTCGAAATCCACTTCTCCAGGAATAAGGTTCCGTCTCCGAAATAAGAAGCGGCTCGCTGCATGGTGGAATCAAATGCTTTTTGCAATTCATCTGGAGTATGCACCAACTGCATTCCGATGCCACCTCCCCCTGCGCTTGCTTTTAGCATAAGCGGATAGCCCAGGCTCTCAGCTATGAACAACGCTTCTTCCACGGAAGCGAGCTTTCCGTCCCAGCCGGGTACAACCGGTACGCCGGCTGCTTGCATTTGGCGACGAGCTTCGATTTTGCTCCCCATCAGCTCGATAATCCGCGCACTTGGCCCGATGAACACAATCCCTTCCTCTTCACAGCGACGAACAAACACCGGATTCTCAGAGAGAAAACCGTACCCTGGATGGATGGCTTTTGCTTCGGTTTCCTTAGCAACCTGGATGACCCGCTCAATATCAAGATAACTCTTTTTCGCCTGCGCCGGACCGATACAAACCGCTTCATCCGCCTCTTCCACAAAAGGAGCATCTACATCCGCTTCCGAATAAACAGCTACCGTACGGATTCCTACATGCTTGCATGTCCGTATGATGCGTCGGGCAATTTCTCCCCTGTTGGCAATTAAGATTTTATCAAAGTAACTCATGTTTTACCTACCTCCAGATGGAACAGGGACTCAAGCGGACTTGAATCCCTGCAAGAATCTTTTTTACTTCACTACGGCAACTTCCTGTCCTGCATCCACGATGTCTTCATTCTCCACACAGAACCGCTCCACTACGCCATCGGCCTCCGCTTTGATTTCATAGAAGTTTTTCATAACCTCGATTAAACCGATGACATCCCCTGCTTTTACACTATCTCCTTCATTTACAAATACATCTTTATCAGGGGACGGCTTGCGATAGAATATGCCCGGAACCGGGGAAATAATAGATTTATTCTCTGACAAAGTCATTACCTCCCATTTTCTGTAATTACTTGCTTGATCTGTGCAATCTTATCTTTCACTTCGTTTCTAGCCTGTAGCGCTTCTTCTAGCGTAACGGATACGAAACGCACTTTTTCATTGCTTTTAATCTGCGCCATTCGATTCAAATCAGCGCTGATAACCGTAGCAATTGTAGCGTAGCCGCCTCCTGTCACTGCATCATTTAAGAGAGCGATAGGTTCTACGCCATCCGGCACCTGAATGGAGCCGATCGGATACCCTAAGTCCACCACATTCGACGGATTACTCCCCGCACCGAACGGTTGCTCGCGTGGCACAAAGCCTAGACGTTCTCCTTTAAAGCGATATCCGACGCGGTTTGCTTCTGGCGTCACCGTCCACTCCTGAGACAGGAAGCTCTGCTTACCCTCCTCCGTTAAGCGATAGCTGCAAAGCCCCATAATAACCCTGATTTCATGTGACTTGGCAAACTGCGGAACCAATGCATCCGGCACACGGGTTCCAATTCGGATGGATTCACGAGTAGCATTACCAATATGAAGCTCATCTCCCTGTTGTAATGCACGGCCTTCGAACCCTCCAATACCGCACAATGTATACGTAGAACGCGATTCCATGATGACCGGCACATCCACGCCACCCGCAACGGCCAGGTACACCCGCGCTCCCTGCTTGACAAAATCAAACGATAATTGATCGCCAGACGCAACGGAAACGGTCTCCCACATGGGTATCGGTTCTCCATTGATTTTCGGCGGAATCTCCCCACCTGTTACAGCAATAACCGTATCCTCTCTAAACTCAAGCGTCGGACCCATATACGTAATCTCCAATGCTGCCGCATTCTCGTCGTTACCGACAAGCAGATTGGCAATCGTATATGAGTATTTGTCCATCGCGCCAGAGGGAGGCATACCGATTTCATAATAGCCGATACGGCCTTGATCCTGAACCGTGGTTTGAAGTCCGGGGTTAAGTACGTGAATCATTCATATAACCTCCCCAACACGTTTTCGGAGAACCGTTGCGGATTCTCGGTCACTTCATCCGGAGTGAAGGTAATCTCCTTGGTCAAATAGCGGAAGGTTCCGTCTTCCACCTGCTTTCGGATTGACTCATATTCATCCATCGTAATGCTACGATAACGGAAAATGTCGCCCTGTTTCGGGAAGGTCATTGCGTCTTTAAAGTCCGGCAGGCGCTGCTCCCTGTCGTAAATAGGGGCGGCCGCTATACCGAATAATTGATATCCGCCCGCACCCTGGACCGGATAAATGACAGCAAAAGCTCCGCCAAAACCAAATGCACGCTCCGGTGTAAAGGTACGTGGACGAACGTATTTTGGCACTTCGATCTGCTGCTCCCTCGGAACCATCTGATAGCACCAGGGCAGGCCCGGGACAAACCCCACCATAGATACAAGATAAGGAAATCCGGTGATCGCCTCGATTAGTTCTTCTTTGGATGTAAAGCCATTAATGCGGGCCGCGTATTCCAGGTCTGTAGAATTCGGGTCCTGGTGCCGTTCCCGAAAACGCATTAACGCTTCATGCGTCCATGGATCTTCGAATAAAACCGGTACATCCACTAGACGGGCAGAAATTTGAAAATCATCCAACGAGACTGATTTTTCCAAATTTTCCAATTCTGAAATGAGAGCATCCGGATGCAATTGATCAGGATCGACCCGTATCATGTAGGAAGCATTCGAAGGGCAAATATCGAGAATACCCGGAAGCTGTCTCTCTCTCAATTTCCGGGTAATAGCCATCCCTCGGAAATTCGCCTCAAGGCTCATCTCTTCCGCTAGTTCGACAAAGACAAACTCATCTCCGCCATATTCGTAACGTATCATGCGTTGCTTCACCTCTTTCAAAAATATGTACTTTTTATCTTCGTTTCTTTCAAATAGAAGCAAGAAAAATACCAACCATGAAATCCATCATAAAACCAAGCATATAGTATGGCTAGAAAGGTACTATCACTCTTTTTACTGCCCTGTTCCTTTATAGTCACACAACATTATTTTTCAAAAATGAAATCTACTTTTCACTTTTGAAACTATATTGTTTGACGTCTTGCGGTGTATCTAAATCTATTACAATTCCTTCATCTGCTACCGGCACGAGAATACGTCCGTTAAGCTTCTCCAAAATACCTTTAGCCCCTTGATCTCCCTGCAGGTAGAAGATATCAGCATACGGCGGTCTAACGAAAAATACAGGGTGCCCGATTTTTCCCTGAAATGAAGGCTGAATAACGAAGGAGCCCTGTACTTCATTCAATATAGAGCTCCCTTCTTCAAAAACGCGGCGAACAGTCTTTTCAGAAATGAAAGGTTGATCCCCAAGCAAGACCATCACTCCTTCCACCGCTTCTCCCAACGCTCGAAATCCAGCTTGAAGCGATGTACTCTGTCCCATTAGTGCATCGAGATTCACTTCCCACCTGAATCTGGTGTCTTCTATTCTGATAAGCTGGCGGATTCGTTCTGACTGACACCCCACTACCGCCACAACCTCCGTAAACTCAGCAGATAGGGCCAGCCGGATGACTCGTTCCAACATGTACTTCCCGTCCAGCTCCAACAATTGCTTAGGCTTTCCCATCCGGCTTGACGCCCCAGCCGCAAGAATTAGAGCTGCTATGTTAGGCTGCATGGACACGCCCCTTCCTACTTATTCATCCTGCAGGCATGAAGAGCCGGTTGATGAATGGCTTCCTTTCCTTGAAGAAATCCGCCATTATGACCATTTCGAACCGATAGAATTTCCGCAACAATACTTATCGCGATTTCTTCTGGTGATACCGCGCCAATATCAAGGCCGACTGGACTGTACATCCTCTCCATGCACAAAGGCGAAAATATCGTTCCTTCTTTTTCGATCGCTTCAAGCATGCGAATCTGCCGAGAGCGCGGCCCCAGCACACCAACGTACGGCGTGTCCGATGGCAGAACGAATTTTAGCGTTTCCTGATCTCGTTCCAGATGATGATTCATCACGACTACATATGTCCGCCGACCGATGCTTACCTTCTCATGAAAGGAGGAAGGATGAACGAGAATTCGATTCGCTCCCGGAAAGCGCCCTTCATCATTATAGGCGGGACGTGGATCAATTACTGTCGTTTCCCATCCCAGCGTACGGCTTATATTCGCCAGCGGAATGGCATCATGTCCGGCACCGAAAATCATCAGTTCAATCGGCGGGACATGCACATCGATGAATATCTCTACCTCTTCTCCATCTGGCAAAGTAAAAAGCTTCGTCTCCGATTTCGGAGCTTGTTCCTCCAACTTGCGCCTTGCTATTTTTACGAACCATTCATCAAGCATATATGCACCTAAGCTGCCGGCAAGCAGCCCTTCTTCAGGGACAAAAATCCGTCCTCGCTCTTCTTCCACTTCCGCATTCAGCACCGTACCGAGTACCCCGGCCTTTTTCTCCTTCATGCAGATTAACCAAGCACCAAGCGGAGCGGACGGTTTTGTATCTTCAAGCACAACAGGTTCCAAATAAAGATCCACTGTTCCTGGACAGCCTAATCCCAGGCCCCATACCACATCTTCATCCAGGGCATACTGTTTGTTCATCGCAGTTCCTTTGGCGATAACGTCTTCAGCCATCTGCACTACCTCAGGCTCCAGACAGCCACCCGAAATCATGCCGCACGTACCGCCTTGCCCATCAATGACCATCTTCGCTCCTTCGCGCCGGTACGCGGATCCTTTCACTTTCACCACGGTTGCCAGCACAGTTTGCCTTCCCGATTGCACCGCTTCTTCTATGGCCAGGGCTACCTGTAGATTTTCCGTCATCGTATCACCTCTGTCATCGTATTGATTTAAGCCATCGCAAACCGGAAAACAGGCTGTCCACAGAAGTAAATACATCAATGTAGGGCAAAGCCGTCTTCATCCCTCTCGCTTCCGGAAGATAGCCGGGCAAGGACAGCAGGGGATTAAGCCATATTACTCCTGCCGCTTTGCGACGAATGATACGCATAGCCACCTCCAACTCTTCTATGCCCCCTGTATCCAATCCATCACTGGCGATAATTACTATCGTATTCGGATTCAACAGGCGTGAGCCATAGCGTGATACAAAGGCATCTAGCGACTCGCCGATGCGCGTGCTGCCGCCCCATTCCGTTCCTTGTACTGAAAGCTTCGGCCTTGTCTTGCCAAAAGCAAGCTTAAATTGACCTGTAACCCGCTTCAAATGGGTAGAAAACAGAAACGTTTCCACCCGCTTCGCAGAACGAGTCAATGCCCAAGCGAATTGCAGCATCATCTCGGCAATGCCCGCCATGGAACGGCTCCCGTCACACAGCAGAACAAACTCCGCCTGACATGGAGGCTTCCCTTTACGAGCCAGGCTTAGAACTTCTCCTCCATATGCCACACTCCTGCGGAAGGTCTTGCGTATATCAGGTCGCACGCCATGCTTCATCGGCTTCCAGCGTCGGCTTTTACGAAGTCGCAGCTGATGTGAAAGTTCTCTTGCGCTTTTCAGCATCTCCGCTTCCTTTTCCTGTGGGATACGAGGAGTTACCGGACTGCTTACGTCATAAAGTGCAAGACGAGCGGAAAGAGAGAATCCCTTACTTTCCTCCATCTTATCGTTCGACAACGCGGCAAATGCACTTCCCGGCGCTTGCCGCTCTTGCCGTTTTCCATTCTCTCTCTGAGTGGTAAGTTCTTCCTTTTTCTTTTCATGGCCTGTATGCGCTTCTTCCGAAAACAACGGAACTCCC
This sequence comes from Aneurinibacillus migulanus, assembly GCF_001274715.1. Classification (GTDB taxonomy): domain Bacteria; phylum Bacillota; class Bacilli; order Aneurinibacillales; family Aneurinibacillaceae; genus Aneurinibacillus; species Aneurinibacillus migulanus. Next base: position 3,673,133 of record NZ_LGUG01000004.1, read on the forward strand.
GTTTCGCCGTCTTTTTTATACTGAGAGTGAAAATATAGTCGATAGATACGATCGAACTTCTCCTGCTCTTCCGGATTCGAGCAAAGTACCAGCCGAAGTGCCGAATGGAAGTCGCGTTCGTCAGCCATATCAACCGCTTCAAGCGCCCGCAGGGCATCCATCGCTTCACCAGGTCCTACGTTTACGCCATTCTGGCGAAGATGTCGGCAAAAACGTAAAATATGACCCGACAGCACCCTATACATTGCCGGACATCCACCCTTCTTCTAGCGCCTGTTCAATCTGTTTCCAATCTTCCAGGTCCTTAGCGATACATCCAAGCGTTTCTTTTACGGTTTGCACATTCAATTCTCCCTGATGGAGTACAGTCAAAGCGTGTGCCCAATCCAGACTTTCCGCGACACCCGGAATTTTATCAAGCGGCATGCGGCGTATTCTCTCCATTATGCTTACAATTTGTCCTGCTAATCGCGTGTCAATGCCCGGTAATCGTGAAGCAAGAATCTCCTTCTCCTTCTCCGGCTCCGGATATGAAATCCAATGATACAGGCACCTGCGTCGCAGAGCTTCACTCAAATCCCGCGTCCGGTTGGACGTTAAAATAACATAGGGGCGATGCTTAGCGCGAAGCGTGCCAAGCTCAGGAACCGTTATCTGAAATTCGGCCAGCAGCTCCAGCAGAAATGCTTCAAATTCCTCATCCGCCCTGTCCACTTCGTCTATCAGCAGTACTGGCGAAGCATCCGCATCTGAGATTGCTTCAAGAAGTGGGCGACGAAGCAGAAAATCTGAACTGAAGATTTCCGCTTCTCTTTCCGCTGGCGTCATTTTACTTTGTTCCGTTAGTTTAAGATGAAGAAGCTGTTTCTGATAGTTCCATTCATATAACGCCGTATTCACGTCCAGCCCTTCGTAACACTGCAGCCGAATGAGTCGTGTATCCAGTACACGGGCCAATACCTTAGCGATTTCAGTTTTTCCCACGCCTGCAGGTCCTTCCACAAGCAGCGGTTTTTTCAGTGCCTTCACGAGGTGCAGCGCTGTGGCAGTCGAACGGTCTGTTACATAGCCTTGCTCTCGGAAAGCTTGTTCAATGGACATGATGTTCGTCTCGATTCGTCTCATCTCCTTCCTTCCCCAGATAACCAAGGACCCTCAGCATGGAGGGTCCGCTTGGTTACAACAATACTTGTTTTAACGCACGTTCCGTATATACGCCACAGAGATGACTTCTGTATTCTGCGGAAGCAAACATGTCCCCGCCCATCTCTGCATCTTTTGTCGCCAGCGTCGCCGCTTTGCGTATGTTTTCTTCTGTCACCACTGCACCCAACAGCGCTTCTTCTACCGAAGAAGCCCGATAGGCAACATCACTTACCCCATTAATTCCAACACGGATGAAATCCACCTTGCCGCTAGCATTTTTCCCTGCAATCACGCATACCCCAACTACCGCATAGCCTGAAGCTGGATGTTCATATTTTACATAGACGCTCTTCGTATGCGCGGGCGGAATAAGGAAAGAAACAGCGGTCAGAACACTCGTCTCAGGCAAAGCGGTCAGCAGCGGACCGAAGAAAAAACCATCGGCACTTACCCACTCTTTACCGTCTTCATCCTGCAGTTCGATCTCCGCTTCCAATGCAAGTGCAACACCTGGCAAATCAGCGGCCGGATCGGCGTGAGCGATGTTTCCCCCAACCGTGCCGCGGTTACGAACCTGTATATCTCCGATTTGGCGGGCAGTCTGTGCAAGCACAGGGATATGCTCCTGCACGAGCTGGTTCCGGACCACGTCACGATGGGTAGTAAGCGCACCAACTACCAGCCTCTCATCCTTCATCTGAACGCCCCGCAAACTGGAAATATGACTGATGTCGATTAATGTACCCGGAGAAGTCAAGCGGAATTTCATTAACGGCAGTAAGCTGTGGCCTCCGGCAAGCAACTTCCCTTCTCCTTCACTTTCCGCTAGCAACTTAATGGCGTCTTCTACCGTTTCGGCGCGGACATAGTCGAACGTGCTCGGTATCATGCTTCCTTCCTCCCTTTCTGCATCGCTTTCCAAACTTTCTCAGGCGTCAGCGGCATATCCAGATGCGTGATACCAAATGGTCGCAAAGCGTCCAATACGGCGTTGACGACCGCTGGTGGAGAGGCTGTCGTTCCCGTCTCGCCAACACCTTTAGCACCTAGTGGATTAACCGGGGAAGGCGTTTCAGTAAAGACGGTCTCCAGCACAGGAAAGAAATCGGCTTTAGGCATCGTATAATCCATGAATGTACCGGATACGAGCTGACCATTCTCCCCGTACACCGCCCCTTCCCATAATGCTTGCCCAATTCCCTGGGCCAGTCCTCCATGCACCTGACCTTCAGCAATCATCGGATTAATGACGCGTCCTACGTCATCGACCGCAATATAGCGCTTTAATTCAATTTGTCCCGTATTCGAATCCACTTCCACCACACAGATATGAGCGCCGAACGGGTATACGAAATTCGATGGATCGAAGAATGATTGGGCTTCAAGCGCGGGCTCCATTCCTTCCGGCAGGTTCCAGGCCATATTAGCCGATCTGGCGATTTCCTGGAATGTACGCTGGTGTCCAGGCACACCCTTCACCTGAAAAACACCATCGGAAAATTCAAGATCTTCGATGGACACCTCCAACTCATGGGCGGCGATTTTCTTTGCTTTTTCGGTTACACGTTCTGCTGCAATGGCTACGGCTGCGCCACCCACCGGTGTCGTACGCGACCCGTATGTGCCCCACCCCATTGGGATCATCTGCGTATCGCCGTGCAATACCTCGATATCTTCAAGCGGCACACCGAGCTTATCCGCCACAACCTGGGCGAATGTCGTATCTTCCCCCTGACCGTGCGGCGAAGCACCTGTAAGTACGATCACCTTACCGGATGGATGTACCCGTACAGTGGCATTCTCCCACTGTCCGAACTGCAGACCGATGGCTCCAGCTACCTTGGATGGTCCGAGCCCACACAATTCTACATAGGTGGAAAGCCCAATTCCCAGATAGCGTCCTTGCTTGCGTAATTCTTCCTGTTCTCGGCGCAGGTCTTCATAGTTCGCCATCTCCAGAGCCTTGTCCAATGTCAACATGTAATCTCCGCTGTCATACGTAACTGCCATCGCAGTATCGTAAGGAAACTTCTCTTTCGGAATGAAATTTTTGCGTCTTATTTCTACAGGGTCCATGCCAATCTCGCGCGCGAATGCATCAACCGCACGCTCGATTTGGTATGCTGACTCTGGCTTTCCTGCGCCGCGATATGCATCGGTCGGCGTCGTATTCGTATACACGCCATATACTTCTACCGCTGCCTGTGGAATAGCATAGGCACCGGTCACCATCAGACCAAAGCAGATGGTCGGAACGCCTGCGCCCATCGTGGATAAATAGGCTCCCATATTGGCTATATTGCGAACACGTAACGCCGTCATCGTGCCATCACGTTTTCCAGCCAATTCCACTTCAATGACTTCATCGCGGGCATGGTTTGTAGCCATAAAGTGTTCTTTGCGATCTTCCATCCATTTGACAGGTCGCTTGAGATGACGGGCGGCATAAGCTACGACCGCTTCATCGGCATACACACCGATTTTGGCTCCGAATCCGCCGCCGACATCGGGCGCTATGATACGCAGCTTGGATTCCGGGATATCAAGCACCTCCGCATATACCATCCGGTGAATGTGCGGATTCTGTGATGTACACCACATCGTCATATCTCCGCTACCCGAATTGTATTGAGCTACAGCTGCTCTCGTTTCCATCGGATTCGGTACAACCCGCTGTTCATAATACCGCTCACGGACCACAACTTCTGCATTGGCGAATGCTTCATCCGGCACTTCTCCCGCTTTCCAAAGAAAAGCAAGATTATTCTCCACATCTTCATGCACTAGTGGCGCGCCATCCTTCAGCGCCGCCTCCTGTCCGGTAACGGCCTTCAGTTCTTCATACTCCACCTCGATCGCATCGAGTGCATCGTATGCCGCATAGCGATCCTCCGCTACTACCATAGCCACTCCCTCACCTACGTACAGCACCTTATCGACTGCAAGGGGGCTACGATCTTTCGCTTTCAGGTTGCAACCTGGCACGTACCAGGATGTCGGTACAGACTTCATCCTTCCAACCAGGTCCCCTCCTGTATAGATCGCTACAACACCTGGATGCTTTACAGCCTGACTGACATCGATCCGCTTAATTCGGGCATGGGCATGCGTACTTCGCAGAAACGCCGCATACAACATGCCAGGAAGCTTAATATCGTCCGTGAAATTCCCGTTACCGGTAATCAGCTTAGGATCTTCTTTACGTTTGATCCGCGTTCCAATCATGCTTGCCATCCTTATTTGCCTCCTCCCGTATGTAGAGTTCCGACCTTTTCCTCACGTTTGGCTTCGGCCATACGCTGTGCCGCATCTTGGATTGCGCTAACGATATACTGATAACCTGTACAACGGCATATTACACCCTTGAGGCCTTCACGGATTTCCTTTTCCGTAGGCTCTGGATTTTCTTGCAGTAGACCCATCGTAGCCATCATGACACCTGGCGTACAAAATCCACATTGCAGTCCATGCTTTTCCCAAAACCCTTCCTGAATCGGGTGCAGCTGCTCCATGCTGCCAAGCCCCTCCACTGTCGTTACTTCTCCCCCGTCCGCCTGAACAGCAAGAACGGTACAGGATTTGACAGCTTCGTCATTTAACATAACCGTACAGGCTCCGCACTGCGTCGTATCACAGCCGACATGTGTTCCCGTCAAATCTAGTACATCGCGCAAATAGTGAACAAGCAGCAAGCGCGGCTCCACTTCTGTCGTACGCTGAACCCCGTTTACTTTTACTGAAATCTTCACTTTTTTTGCAGACACGTATGGCCACCTCCATATGGGATTCATTAGCATTGCGTTTGTCGTTGTTTCATTTCCTTGTCCATGGCTTTAAAGAACTGTCCCAGCACGACTTTTGCTGCACCATTCATAATGCGTTGACCGACAGAAGCGAGAACACCTGTCACCTGTACGTCAGCACTACAGGTTAATTTGGTTCCCTGTTCCGCTTCGTCCAGCTTCATATCAGCAACCGCATCGATCTCACCCGGCTTTCCTTTACCACGTACCAGAAGGCGATAATAAGAAGGTTCCTCCTGATTTATTTGCTGGACCTCTCCGGTAAAAATGCCTTTCACCGGACCAATGCTTACACCCATCTCCGCATGATACACATCGTCCTCTCCATGCTCGAATGCTTTGCATCCAGGCAAGGAAGCACGAAGCGCATCTTCATCCTGAATGACGTTCCATACTACTTCTCTCGGCATGGCAAAAGTGTATTCGTATTCGATTTTAATGGTAGCCACTCCTCTCTTTAGTCAAAAAAATTTATTTATTCACTAAATTTTATATTTTGCAAATTTAGTGCCAAGAGATATGTATAGTTTTTTGTGTACTTGCTCTCTTTGCTTCTTGTTTTTATTTCATAATCGAAAAACAACGTTTCATAATTGAAAAAAATAACAATAAAAAAAGCTATCCCTTTATATGTGTCTACTTAACAAAAGGGATAGCTATATAATTAGGAAAGCTGATAGCTTTTTTTCCGATAATATAATAGTATACAACCGAATAAAAAAATCAGAACGCCTCCCCCAACTAGGACCGGATAGTCTTTCTTTAAAAAATCGGTCCCAGAGGGCGATACGCTCGCTTGGGCAAGAAGCGGCACGCTTTCTAACTGTTTGCCTTTATAGTACACATCGACATATCCGCCAAGCTGCCCTTTTGTAACGCCTTCCGTCGGGGTCGTCCAACGTGTGCGTAACTCATAGGAAGGGCCCGCATCTGTACGTTGCGGTATATGGATCGGTTCCGCTAAAGCGAAAGGTACAGGTGAACCGAAAATTACTTGTTCTCCTATAACATCCCCTTTTTCTTTTACCGTTATTAGCTTCATTTTATTTTTCGCGTACGCTACCATTTTTTGAATATCTTCATATTCATCTACTTGATTGGACTGCATATCAACGGCAATATAGCGTATACCGTTCTCTTCGAATACTTCCACAAGGTTATTTCCAGCCGCACGGGTAAATCCCGTTTTCCCGGCGATGACAAGCGGATTATCATGGATTTTGCTAGGGTTTTTTATATGAACCTCTCTCATGTTCGTATGGATATCCGTCTCTTTTGTCCCCATTGCTTTTAACACCTTTGGATGCTTCAATGCTTCACGGACGAGAAGGGCTACATCATACGCTGTCGTATAGTGCGCCGGATCATGCAAACCGTTCGGCGTAACGAAATGCGAGTTTTTCAATCCTAGCTGTTCACTTTTCTCGTTCATTAACTGCGCGAACTTCTCCTTTGAGCCCGCTATATGTTCGGCCACTGCCATAGCTGCATCATTAGCACTAATTACCATCATTGCATACAAAGCATCTCTTTTCGATAGCTGCTCTCCGGGATTCAGCAAGAAATACCTGTTGCTCCCCTCTTGCTCCGAAGCCGACAGACTGGTGGTAACCGTCGCATTGTCCTGTACCTTTTCATCCAACAAGATAGCGGTCAAAACCTTGGTAAGGCTCGCTGGATATGCTTTTTCACTGGAAGCCTTCTCGAATAATACTTCTCCGGTATCCGCTTCCATAACAATGGCATGCTTTCCTATAACAGCAGGAGGGGAAGAATCGGCCAAAGCTCTAGGTATCATCATGCTGCTGTTATATAAAAGAAGAAATGCACTGCAGAAAGCGCAAATTGTTTTTCTCCACATTTTATGCATCCTGTTCCTCGTCTCTATAATTAAGTACTAGATAAATTACACTTGATAGTTTGACAGGGTAGCGTGGTTGGAAGGAGGCGATTCAGAAAAAGAAGAGGGTGGATGCGCGCTCCAGCAGAAGAAAAGCAAACGTGTCTTTTTCCAACCGCCCACCGCCCTTCTTTCTTTTCTTCCCTCTCACCACAAGAATTTGTCGATGTATCAAATCAGATGTATATAGATAATTGTTTGACTTGTAAATAGTAAATGAATTCAAGAAGCTTTTCAACTATCTCTTTGCACCTGAATTTTATGAGAATCATCAGTAATAACCAAATCTATTTATGTTTTACTTGAAAAGAAAAAAAAGGAGTTTTACAATAGAGAAGAGGAATCGCGTTCAGCAAAAACACTTGCCCGTTCAGCGGCGGGTGATTTTTTTTTGTGGGCGAGCACGCATATGAAAGTATGCAACCATTTAAGAGAAAAGAGGCTTTAAAATTGCAACGGAGGAAAAGGAAAAAAACGTTACTCATTTGGTCGGCTATCGTATGTATTGGTGTTCTAGCTTTATTTAATATATTACTTAATCCGAGAGAAGAACTATCGGCGCATACGGACAATGATATAAAAACAGTTCAAGAAGCAAAAGAAGTAAACAAAAACGTAGATGCATTCGTCGAGCAAGAACAAGATAAAAAGGCGGAGCAGAACACAGAACAAGCAGAAAAATACGAACAGCAACCTGTTAATAAGAATACAGAGGAAATTCCAGGACTTTCCCTAGGAAAATTAATCGGCAGCATTCCTTCAAAAAATCAGAAAATCGTATATTTAACGTTTGACGACGGACCAGGCCCTTATACGAAAGAAATGGTCTCAATTCTAAATAAATATAATATAAAAGGCTCTTTCTTTTGGATCGGTGAGAATATCACCAATGAACTTGGTAACTTCGGAACACAAATGATAGAGCAAGGACATGTGATCGGTTCCCATACGATGCATCATACGACACTAGGAAAAAAAGACAAAGCATCCCAGAAACAAGAAATTCAAAATACGGCGACATACATAGAAGGAAAAATTAAGCATCCGGTACGTTATTTCCGTCCTCCATACGGTGCGGTAAATCAGGGAACAAGAGAAGTATCTCGTGAACTTGGGCAGTATCTGATGTACTGGCAAGTCGATAGTCTGGATTGGAAACTACCAAACCATCCGGAGAAAATCTTGGAAAATATTAAAAAAGAGGTGAAGCCTGGCTCAATTATTTTGATGCATGAACGCTCACAAAGTGTAAAAATCTTACCACAGGTCATTGAATACCTTCAACAAAACGGGTATGTAATCGAACCTTTACCTCCGGTTCCTAACACTGTAAAAAAACCGTAACCAATCGGATTTTTTACTTCATAGTACAACACAATATGATTATACGAGATAAGCACGGAAAAACGATACTGTACCCTTTTCCGTGCTTATTTTTTCTTTCTCTATCCTTATTTCTTTAGAAAATTTCTTAAGTCACTATACTTTACTTTTTGTAGATAAACAAAGTATCTTCTTACTCGAAAGCACCATTGACACAAACTTGTCAAAAAATCATCATAGTTATTTCATGTATTTACAGTGTAAATGCAGTTATACTTATCTTATACAACTTAATCCAGGAGGAATACAATCGTGTCACCTGATGTAGTTACTATCTTACAGCGAATTCATACCGATTCTTGGTTTTGGATTTTGCTTTTCTTCGTATTAAGCTTTTTATTGTTAAAGGCCGGAAAAAGGACACCGAAAAAAATTGTCCACATGCTCCTGCGCCTTATAGCGCTCATCATGATTGTCACAGGAATTCTTATGCTGGTAGCTTATCAGTTCCCGATTGCATACACGGTAAAAGGCATTCTAGCCATCGCCATGGTCGGCGTAATGGAAATGATTCTTGGTATGACTGCCAAAGGCAAAAGAACAGGACCTTTCTGGGCAGCTCTCATCATTCTTGTGGCTCTGGTCCTTCTTATTGCTTTTAGGGTGCTTGCATTCTAATATTATGATACATGCTATGGTACGAAAAGTCGGCTGCCAGTTATTCTGGACAGCCGTTTTTTTGTATGTACCTGTATAACAAGAAAACAGGTATCTGTCTTAGATGGTTCGCCCTGCCAAATTCTCTCTGTTTAACATTTACTGTATGAATACGAAATAAGGAGGGATTAAAATGGCTTGTTCATCCTGCGGAAAAAAACGGGGCTCGAAGTCTACAAAAAGAAAATAGGCAGAGAGTTCCATGGTACCTATGTATAAAACAACCTCGGAAGGCAGGTCACAAGCACAGCCTTTCCGGGGTTTTTCGTCTGCTTATCGTCTTCGTTACTCCTGTGGCTCTTTGGCGCAGACGGGACGAAATACTCGAACATTGACACATGATGCATGATTTTTGCTTTTCGTTCCACACTAATTAATATGGACAAAGCAAAAAGCTCCAAGCGAATGCAGTCTTGATATCGTTGTGGTAGACAAGCGAAAAATCGGACAGGGAAGCACTAGAAGGCAGTGACTAACTTCCAGAAATGTGTTCAACCTTATTTAGCAGAAAGTATAACTTACGGAGGAGCTATTTCTTGAAACGAGCATGAATATTATTGTGCTTATAAGTACCGGCCTCACTGAATTCGATTAACTCCATGGACAGCGCCAAGTAACGTTTGGCGAACAGGTAGGCAAAATGTGCCTTTATCACCTCAAAGAGTTCATCACAGATCGCCTTTTTATCTGCCTCCGAACGTCCCGCGCCAATCTTAAGAGTCGCATGGACGAACGCATCATTCTCACTTCCGTCAGCTACACGATAATCATGGATCTCAATGGCTCTCGAACGAATGCCGCCTATCGGAAAAATATTGCCATGAGAAATTAGAACATTATTGGTTTTTTCAAGTAAACCAGAGATATCTGCTTCAGCCTTGATGTTGTCTGTATATTCGATGATGAAGTGTGGCATGGTCTTTCCCCTTTCGTTTTTATCGTTTCATCACAGTCTTAAACTAAATCAGAACAAATTGTTTCGTTATGTTTGTTCTCACTTAAAGATTAGGATTTCGGAAAAGAATCGTCGCCAACAATTGTGTTGACCAACCGCCCAATGCCTTCGATTTCGGTGACGATTTCATCACCGACTGCCGTATCGACCAGCCCTTCAGGAGTTCCAGTCAGAATAATATCGCCTTCATTCAGGGTCATAAAACTGCTCAAATACTCGATCAGAGCAGGAATGTCAAAAATCATATCCCTTGTCGTTCCTTCCTGCGTTAAATTGCCGTTAACATAGGTTCTTAATGTTACGTTCATTGGATCATCTACATCGTTGGCATCTACGAGCCATGGTCCAATCGGTGTGCAGGTGTCACGGTTTTTCACCCTTAGGTTAGGACGGTAGTAGTTTTCCAGATAGTCTCGGATGGCATAATCATTCGAGACCGTATAACCCGCCACATAACTATAAGCGTCCTCACGCTTGACCTTGCGAGCCGGGCGTCCAATCACAACCGCCAGTTCACATTCATAGTGCATGTAAGTCGCATCCGCAGGACGACGGGTCTGGGCACGATGACCGACGAACGTATTCGGTCCTTTCAAGAAGACCAGCGGCTCTGTTGGAGCTTTGAATGCTAGTTCTTTAGCATGATCGGCATAGTTCAAGCCAAGAGCGAATACGGTGCGGGGCTGCACTGGTGGTAGCCAGACTACTTCATTTTCATCTACTATACGGCCATCATCCAGTTTGAGACGATCATCTACTTCGACAGCACCATGGATTGCACCAGAATATGCTACTCGTGCCCGTTTCATAATAATTCCCCCAGTACTAGTTCGTCCTCATGTACAATGGTATTCTCCAGGCAGCCAACACCATCAATTTCAATCCGAACATGATCCCCCGCCTTCGCCAGTGGGGCACCCTCCGGCACCCCCACGAGTAACATATCTCCAGCATTTAGCGTCATAAAATCTGTAACGTCAGCAATCAGACATGCAACAGAACGGATAAGGTTTGTGGTTGTGTTTTCTTGACGCAATTCACCGTTAATTAACACACGTACACCTAATGAGTCTGGATTGGCAACGGCATCACGGTCAATCACCCATGGACCGACCGGACAGAAACCATCACGTGTCTTCTGGCTCACTGCAGGACGATATACGCTGTCATGCGGAATGCTGACATCATTGACCACTGTATAGCCTTCTATATATTCCAACGCCTGAACCTCGCTCACACGGGTCGCCGTGCGACCGATCACTATACCTAACGCTGCACCCATCTCCAGTTCTGAAACATCAGCAGGCAGCGGAATCGGCATGCCATAACCAATGACGGTATTCGCTGGTTTAATATATAAGACAGGTGCTTTTGGCGCCTCCTTGTAGGGCGCCTCGTTGATTGCTTCCCCCAACGCAGCGAGCGCACCCTTATAATTCAGCAGGGCACCGTAGATTGTACCTGATACAGGAGCATCCCATGGCAGCCTATCAATGCCATAATGCTTGCCGCCTAGCTCGACAGTACTGTCCTGCGTGTTCACCTCAGCTTTGTCTGCTTCCGGCCTGCCGCGAAACTTAACCGTTGCCTTACTCATATACTTCACTCCTTACTTGATAAGTGCAAACATTTAATGTTTTATATCGTAAGAGTCTTTCCCTTTCAAACTCAATAATGACTAACCCCTTTTACATCACTTCCAGTATTGGTTTTTACTAATATTTCTTGGAAATTACCGGTCATGCTTTTTCTTGTAGACAAGATAGTCCCAACATATGCTCCTAAAAAGCCAAGGGGGATAGACACAATTCCTGGAGACGCTAATGGAAAGATGGGTGTACCAACGAAGAGAGCCTTCCCCGCTTCCGCACTCCATACATTTGGACTTAATGCTACAAGAATGATGGTTCCAAATAACCCTACAAGCATCCCTGTAATAGCCCCCGTTATGTTAAAGCGCTTCCAATAAACTGTAAATAAAATCACCGGTAAATTGGAACTTGCAGCTACAGTTAAAGCTAAAGATGCAAGGAATGCCACATTTATTTTTTGTACAAACAAAGCTAAGACAATTGAAAGAACAGTGATCCCAATCGATGCTAACCTTGCCATACGAACTTGTTCTTTCTCGGTTGCTTTCCCACCTTTAATAATTTCATTGTAAAAATCGTGCGAAAATGCAGTGGCACCTGTTAATACAATTCCTGCTACGACTGCAAGAATCGTCGCAAACGAAACAGCTGATATAACAGCGAATAAGGTATCACCTCCTAATATTTTCGCTAACAACGGCGCTGCCATGTTTCCAGCTGGATTAGCTGCTACAATATCGGTTGTTCCTACAAATTTAGCCGCTGCAAATCCTAAAAAGATGACCATCACATAAAACAAACCAATAATCCAAATCGAATAAACCACTGATTTTCGTGCTACTTGAGCATTGGGAACCGTCAGAAAACGGCTAAGAACATGAGGAAGTCCAGCGGTGCCCAATACTAAACCCAGCGTTAAGGAAATCGCATCAAGGCCGTTCGTATATTTCACACCTGGATTTAAATAAGCCTCCTTAAGAGGGGTAGCTGTTTTCATCTCCTCAAATACTCGTAAAAAATTAAAATCAAACTTTGCCATTACCATGATAAAAATCAGAAACGTACCGCCCAATAATAGAAAAGCCTTCGTAATCTGTACCCAGCTTGTAGCGGTCATTCCTCCAAAAACAACAAAAGTTAACATAACAAGACCAACAATCACAACCGATATTTCATAATTAATATTTAATAAAAGTTTGAATAGTGCACCTGCTGCCACAAGCTGAGCCAGCATATAAAAAACGGAAATGGTCAGCGCATTAAATGCGGTTACACCTCGAACTTTTTTCGTTTGGAAACGCTCTGCAATCATATCGGCTAATGTATACTTCCCAAGATTTCGAAGAGGTTCCGCCACTAAAAGAAGAACCACTAAATAAGAGACGAGGGCCCCATACATCAAAAAGAAGCCATCGTATCCAATAAGTGAAATCGCACCAATCAACCCTAAAAAAGAAGAGGCGGACATAAAATCTCCTGCAATAGCAAAACCGTTTTGCCAACCTGTTAAGCCGCCGCCTGCTGTATAAAAAGAACTGGCATTATTCGTTTTTTTAGAAGCATAATACGTAATTAGAAGGGTTACCACAACAATCAATACGAAAAGGGTTACAACTTTGAAATCCATCTATTTATCTCCCCCCTATTCCTTGACTAAGTACTTGTTTAGCCATTTCGTCAAACTCAGCAGCTTTTTTAACATATAAGTGACAGATAATCCACGTCATGGCAAATTGAGCAAAAGCAAACACCCAGGCCCAGGAAACAGCACCAATTGCAGGTTTTGTTAAGAGGTTAGTATAAAATGCCAAGACAGGAAGTAACAATGCAAAACTGATGAAAAAAACAGTAGTGGAAAGTGTAAACCGCTTTTTGGCAACTAACAGTTCTTTAAATGTTTCTGATGCTGCAATTTCCTCATAATTTAATGACTCATTTTGGACAACTATTTGTTCATTTAATTCCATCATGATCAATTGCCCCCTCCTACATGGAGTTTCTCAGCTGCAAGTAATGCTGCATGCACATTTTCAGTGTATATCCCTGCCTGCATCTATACACTTGCCACTTCTAAACCATGTTTTGGAATGAATACCCAAATAACTAATTCATCTCTTAGAATATATTCGTCTATCTATCGAAATCTTAAAAAACTGATAATTTTTATAGTATAAGGAGGCTTGCTTCACTTCTCCCCTTACCTCATAAAAATCACCAAGATAATAAGGAACCGATCCTACATTCCCGACTGAAAGCAAATGTAGGATAACGGTAGAACTAATTTTCTTATCGCCATAGTCAATTTTCCATTTTGGCTGTTACCGAATCTGAAATCGGGTGTTGAATATAAATGGTCCCTATCCCTACACCTCCCCTTTAGATTAAGTCAAATATGACATAACTCCTACTCTATTACTTTTTGAATTCAATCATTATGAAAGAACTATAGGACAAACTCTGGCTTTATTTTTTGTAAAGTTGGATTGGAAACTGGTAGTTGCTCTCCTGTTTCAATATCTAAAAATGGAGATGTATCGCTAAACCAGCTCTCTGGTGCTTTATGTCCCCAGAAAGTTTGGCGCCTCGGATCATCTAAATCCCAGCGAACCGGGCTAAAGTCTGGATCACTTGTTAGGTAGTCTCCATTGTAAAGCTCAATTCGGTAGCCGTCCGGATCTCTTAAGTAAAGGAAGAAGGCATTGGAAAGTCCGTGACGACCTGGTCCTCTCTCAATATTTTCTGCATAGCCAAGAGAAGCCAACACATCGCAGCAATGAATGAGAGCTAGTGGGTCGGGTAACCAGAAACCGATATGGTGAAGCCGAGGGCCTTCCCCGTTCATAAAGGCTTGGTCATGAACCGTTTGCTTGCGATGCAGCCATGCTGCCCAAATTCGATCATCTTCTGTGGCTGTATACTCGGAACATGCAAATCCTAATTCGTTAATAAAAAAATTGTATGATTTTTCTACATCCGGAACAGCACAGTTTACATGGTCAATGCGTTGAATCCTTGCTCCTCTATATTGCTCATATCGCTGAATCATACGCTCCGCCCCGTCCATTTTGCAGAAAAACTCCAGAGGCATCCCTGATATATCATGTACATGTAACGCTCTTCCGACAGCATGCTGCGATCCTTCTTCAAGCCATTTCGTTTTCAAACCTTTAGATTGGAAAAATGCCGCCAGTTTATCTAAATCCTCCTCCTTTTCCACTTTATATCCCAAGGCATGAACGCCTAGTTTGTCCGACTCCTTTAGGATTAAGCTGTGATGCGTATGCTCTTCCAATCCTCTTAAATAAATATGTTCCCCATCGCATTCCGTTTCGATAAAACCTAAAGCGTTTACATAAAAGTCTCTAGAACGATCCAAATCCTTAACATTAATCACGGTTCTCGCAATTCGAATAATATTAAAATCCATGGTATGAACCTCCTATATTTAACTTTTATTTCTTGACAACGAAATACTTCGAATTTTATAGTAAAAGTAGACAAGTAGACCGCTGTATAAGATCCGACTAGCAGAGAGTGCCATCTCCCTAGTCCTCCATCTATAAGGCATTTCTTTTATGAAAGCTTTTGGATTATACGTTTTTAACTAACTGCTCAGAGCGATTTAAAAATTCTTTTACACGGTCTACATATTCTTGCTTATCATAGCCGCTGTATAAAGCGCTTGCCATTCTGACCGGATCCCCGAAGAAGAAGCGCTCATATAAAGTTTGTCTTGTACCGAATGCACTCATGCAAACATCCCAAGCCAAGCGGTATAGTTTGACACGGTTATACGCATCGCCATTAGCTGCCTGTAAATATTTATCTAAGTCAGGACGAATTTCTGAGTTGAAATCTGCTTCTGACGGAATCGCCATCAAGCCGCTTGCCCCTAATAGTTGCATGATTTCACTGAATCGCGGGTAAATTTTCGGATAATAGTGACGAGCAATATTTAATGGAGCAAAGTCTGGCGTCATAATTCCCCACTTGTCGATTTTCGCATTCGCTTCTGCTGCTGTAATATAAGCTTTCAAAGTCTCCAACGCCATAATGACTTCCGAAATTTTTTCTTGAACGTGCTGGAATTGACCAATATTGATGGTTTCTACCATTAGCTGAAGAATTCCTAATACAAATTCTGTTTTCGTAACGTTTTTAGATACCACCTGATGTGTCATATGAACAACTGCATTACTCTCATTGTAAGCCTGGTTACAAACCCCTACATCACCGAGTGCAAATACGCGATTCCATGGTACGACTACATTATCAAATACGATGATTGTGTCCATTTCCTCAAAACGTGATCCTAGCGGATGATCAAAATTGGACTTGCCATAATCGAACGACTCACGGCAAATAAATTTCAATCCTGGTGTGTTATTGGGAATGGAAAATGCGTAAGCATAAGGGTTTTCCTCTTCTGATTGTTTTAAAAGAGTAGAAGGGAATACCATGATTTCATCTGTAATACCGCCTTGAGTCGCGAGTAGGCGTGCTCCACGAATAACAACCCCTTCAGACGTTTTCTCGACGATTCGAGCTGCAATATAAGGATCTGGTAATTGAGCTGAATTGACCGCACGGTTTACTTGTGGCTGGATTAATGTATGAGTTAACGAAAGATCGTTTTCCCGGCAGTACTCATAATACTCGGCCATGTTTTTCGCATAAAACGTATCTTGTTTTCCGAACATTTCAGCAGCTGTTCCATAAGCCATCATGCCCACATTGATATAGTCTGGGGAACGCCCCATCATTCCCCCGTTATGTTTCGCCCACTCTTGCATCATCTTGCGGCGTTTTTCCAGGTCTTCTTTTGTTTTAGGCTGTATAAAAGAAGTCCCTACACGTTCTCCTGTTGTCGGAGACACGTAGGTCATATAGTCTCTTTTCACCGGGTCATGCTGCATATCATATAACTCTGCCTGTGTTTTCATAACTCCTTTAAAAGCAGGCTGCTCGGAAGCCTTCCCTGTTACTTGTTCCCCATTGATCCACACATTCGCTTGTGCTTGGTCAACTCTCTCGATATATTGTTTTCCTGTTTTAGCTGGCATGTCACTCTCTCCTTTCAGATTTCCCCTCTTACATAATGAATGATTTAATTTGACTCACGATGAATGACTATGTCGCTGTTACCGAGATAGCTCATTTCTTTTTTCCAAACTGAGGGATATGATGTTCCCCAATTGCTACATGAATAACTTTCGGTTCCGTGTAAAATTCAAAGATGGCATAATGCCCGCCTTCTCTTCCAATCCCGCTGTCTTTTGTTCCGCCAAATGGAATACGAAGATCACGTACGTTTTGGGCATTAATCCACAGCATACCTGCTTCTACCGCCTGTGCCACACGATGGCCTCTCTTAATATCATTTGTCCAGACATATCCTGCAAGACCGTATCTTACATCATTGGCCATCGCAACCACTTCTTCTTCTGTCTCAAACTCAATTACCGCCATCACAGGACCAAAGATTTCTTCCTGACACACCTTCATGCTATTTTTGGCATTTAATAATAATGTTGGCGGTACAAAGTTACCTACTTTTACTTCGTCAGGAACCATTCCCTGTACTACTTCGCATCCTTCTTCTTTGGCAATTTCGATGTACTGCTTTACTTTATTAAAATGCTCCTTTTCAATTAGAGGCCCAAGCTGTGTCAAAGGATCCATCGGGTCCCCAACTTTTATATTAGCTACGCGTTCTTTGAGTGCCTCCACAAATTGGTCTTTAATGTTTTTTTGAAGAAAGACACGAGAGTTCGCGGTACAACGTTCGCCATTAAAAGAGAAAATCCCCCATACGGCTGCATCCAGCGCCCGATCTAAATCCGCATCATCGAATACAATCAAAGGTGATTTCCCTCCGAGTTCCATCGATGTTTTCTTTAACGTATCCGCTGAATTTTTAATAATGATCGAGCCAGTTGTCGTTTCGCCTGTAAATGAGATCGCTTTCACATCAGGGTGTGAAACAAGTGCATCTCCTGCTGTCTCGCCGAATCCATGCACCACATTGAATACGCCTTTTGGCAGTCCTGCTTTATCGATCACTTCCGCTAGTTTATTCGCGGTTAAAGGGGATAGTTCAGCAGGTTTTAGAATCACTGTGTTACCCGTTGCCAATGCCGGTGCGACTTTCCATGTTTCCAGCATGAACGGTGCATTCCATGGGGTGATTAACCCAACAACCCCTAATGGTTTATAAACCGTATAATTAATAAACTCATCATTCACTAGATAGGACTCACCATGTAATTTGGTTTGGACCATTCTCGCATAGAAACGGAAGTTTTCAGCAGCACGGGCCGTCATCTTTCTTGTTTGACTAATGGGAAGACCTGTATCTAATGATTCTAAAAAGGCGATTTCTTCGATTTCTTCATCAATCAGATCGGCAATGCGGTTGATCTGTTTCATACGTTCTTCTACTTTCATCTTGCCCCATGGCCCATGTTCAAACGCTTCTTTTGCTGCCGCTACAGCCTTATTCATATCCTCTTGACGTCCTTCCGCCACAAGGTTATTCACTTCATTGGTAAAAGGGTTTACATTCTCAAACATGGCACCTGATTTTGCATTCACAAACTCGCCGTTAATGTATAACCTTACATCGTCTATTTGTTTATATGTAGCTTGACTTTCATTATCAGCTGCTTGGATTGGCATCCTTTGCACTTCCTTTTCCATGGGCCCATTTAAAACTCACTCTGATTCTGTCGAGTTTTAAATGGGCCATTTTTTATTCATTCTATAACGAATTACCTTGACACCACGCTATCTGGCAGTTCTACATACTGCTTGAGGACTTCGCGAATTTCATCCTGCAGCGCTTGATTAGGCAAGTCCATCGGCATGCGTAATACAGGTTTAATTTTGCCCATCATTCCAAGGGCTGCTTTCACTGGTGCAGGATTTGTGTCTTTGAACAGCACATCGTTTAAAGGCATTAATTCGTAGTGAAGTTCAAGCGCTCTTTCTCTGTTTCCTTCTTCCCAAGCGTTGTGCATTTCAGCTACCTGAGCTGGTGCTACATTGGCAGTCGCACTAATCGAACCGCTTCCACCGATTGTAAGCATCGGGTAGCAAAGAAGCTCAATACCGGAAAATAATAGAAAGTCCCTTCCGCAGTTAAGCAATACGCGGTTGACATGCTCAAAATCTTTATTCGATTCTTTCACGCCAATAATATTAGGGCAATCCTCTACTAATCTGGCAAGTGTTTTCACTTCTAGATTCACGCCTGTTCGACCAGGAATGTTATACACAATAATCGGTATATCTACCGCGTCCGCTATTGTCTTGTAATGTTTATAAAGGGCATGTTGTGAAGGCTTGTTGTAGTAAGGCACAATCACCATCGCAGCATCTACACCCATCTCTTGAGCTGTTTTCGTTAAGTAAAGAGCTTCTTGATGATTCGTAGAACCTGTTCCTGGCGCGAAAGGCACTCTGCCGTTAATAGCTTTAATGGCCGTTTCCATTACCAATTCTCGTTCCTTAAGCGTTAAAGAACTAGGTTCTCCTGAAGTTCCTGTTACAGAAATAGCATGGCTTCCACTTGCAATTTGCCAATCTATCAGTTGTTTGAATGTATCAAGATCTAAGCTTTCATCTTCCTTAAATGGGGTTACCACTGGGGCAATAGATCCTCTTAATTTTTGTTTTGTTTCTTGTAATTTTGACATGTTTACCTCGCTCCTTTTTTCTGATAATCAAGGTTTTAATCCAATTGGAGAACCACCTATTGCTTCTTTCCTCTTCTCTAAAAAATTCTTAATTGTTTAAAGGAAGTGGAAAAAGTTAATAGCTGGAAAAGTTCTCCGAGTAAATGGATATTATGATTTAGAAAATAATAACTAATCTGAAATATCTTACAACACCAATGTACCATGTGTTATGATATATGAAAAATACTAAAAACATTGGTTTTCTATACAAAAAAAATATATCTAACTATATACATCTCATTTGATAAATCGACCAATTCTTGTGGTGAAAGGGAAGAAAAGAAGGAAGGGCGGTGGGCGGGAACGGTCGGAAAAAGACACGTTGGCCTTTCTTCTGCCGGATCGCAGGGTGCATCCAACCTCTTCTTTTTCTGAATCGCCTCCTTCCAACCACGCTACCCTGTCAAACTATCAAGTGTAATTTATATAAAAAGGGGGGATATTCTAGTGGATATTAAACAGCTTCGTTACTTTTCCACCATTGCACAGGAAGGGCAAATTACACGCGCAGCTAAAAAACTTCACATGGCCCAGCCACCACTAAGTCATCAACTTAAATCGCTCGAACAGGAGCTTGGTGTTCTTTTGATGGAGAGAAATGGAAAGAACATGGAATTAACAGAGGCAGGAAAGGTCCTATATAAAAGAGCAAAAGAGCTTTTACATCGAATTGATGAAACCGTTACAGAGGTAAAAGAAGTAGGAGATGGGCTTAAAGGGATATTATCGATCGGCTCTGTAAAAACATGTTTTTCTTATATACCAGAGAGACTCCGTTTTTTTCGTGAGCATTATCCAATGGTTACTTTTCGATTACATGAAGGAGATTCATTTCGTCTGGCACAATATTTAAAAAAAAGGAATATTGAACTTGCCATCGTCCGACTTCCTTTAGAACTGAATGACTTTGCTTCACTACCGCTACCTGCAGACAGGTTTGTTGTTGTAATACCTGAAAAGTGGGATGCTCGCAAAACCATTCAAATAAAGGAAATTGCAGACATGCCGTTGATGTTATTACATCGAGTAAGTGGAATCGGCCTATACGAACTCGTTGTGGATAAGTGTAGAAAGCATGGATTTGAACCAAATGTTGTTTGTCAATGTCCTGATGCATCTATGCTTTTATCCCTTGTTAGAGCCGGAGCCGGAGCTACATTGCTTCCAAGGTCCACGTTGCTCTCATTTCCTTCAGATGGTTTGAAGGTAATGGATATTGAAGACTGCATGATCGAATCGGAATCCGCTGTTATTTGGCTGAAAGACCGTTATCTCTCCAAAAATGCAGTTCGTTTTATTGAAACATTTAATCAATAAAGGGGCTCCGTTTTTTATGTTGGCCTGTTGTTTTAACTAAAAAATCTGGTATACTGTTTATAGACCGAACGTTCAGTTTATAAAAGGGGTTTATACGATGGAAAAGCAACATAGAAAAAAGACAGACGCAAAAGAACGAATTGCACAAAAAGCGAAGGAACTCTTCTCTCAGAAGGGGTATGCGGCAACCTCTATCGAAGACATTATCGCCGCAGCAGGTAGCAGCAAAGGAAACGTATATTATCACTTCGGCAGTAAAGAAAAACTGTTCCTGTACCTTATTGAAGAAGACACGAAAGAATGGATGGAAAAATGGCAAAGAAAACAGGAACAATATGCTACAACCGCTGATAAGCTTTACGGGCTTGCCGAGCACTATGTGGATGACTTTCAAAATCCGCTGTTGAAAGCAGGCGAAGAATTCAGCGGAAGCCAGACGGCGGACCCTGAGACACTGCAAGAATTACTCGCCCTGATGCGCATGCAGCGAACCGTTTATTACTCCATCGTCGAGGAAGGAATAACATCCGGGGAGTTTAAACAGATGGATGTTCAGGACGCTACCCTGATTTTATTCGGACTCCTAGCAGGGCTAGGTGCCAATTATTATGAGATGGAGCTTGAAGAAATAAGAGCGCTTTACCGTAAAGCAATTACTGTTTTCCTGCACGGCATCACGCCTGAGAACGCCCGCTAATTTTTTTACCCTTTTATTAGACCGAACGTTCAGTTTATAAAACAGGTTTTCCATCAATAAAGTTTTTTTCATCTCTCACACAGCACACTTGCATGAGTGCTTACTATCCGTTCGAGCGGAATAAAAAGAAATGGGGAAGCAATATGAAAGCAATTAAATTTGAAGCGTCTATTTGGTATCACGCAATCTGTGCATGGCGTTCTTCTCAAAAGCAACGTGGACTCTCTTTCACTCACCATAAAAAAAGCATATACTTTGGTCTTTTTCTCATGCTATTACACGTACAAATCATCGAAGGTGCAGGTCTTCACTTCGTCCTGCACCATGTCAGTCCCATTCTAGCCTGGTGTTCCACCATTCTTCACATGTACATGATTATCTGGTTGCTCGGTGATTACAACGCTCTTCGACATTCCATGTTTACACTTGATGATCATAGCATCCATTTTCAAATTGGTCTTCGTAAATCTGTCCACATTCCTTTTGACTGCATTGAGTCTATCACCGCCGTACGTACGAGCTCGGAAGACATGAAACAAGAAACGGATAGCTTCCATGCTGAGGCATGCCCGCGAATCGATCCCGATATGGGATTAGCCGATACCCCTCAATTTGAACTCCATCTCAAAAACCCTGTTGTCTCGACGGGAATGTTCGGAAGAAAGAAAACAATTCAAAAAGTATATGTACATGTTGACGAACCACAAGCATTTATCCAGGCTGTAAAACAAAAAATGGAGGAAAACATTCAATGAACCAAGCACATACACAAACTTTACTATGTATGTGCTGACTCTGAAGTTAAATATTCCGGATTGTATCCAACATTTCTAAAGTTTCACAAAGCCAGATGATAACCGACATTGCGAATGATGTTCCACCATAGCCCGGTTTTTGATTTCCACATCCGTTCTACAATGGAGGGCAGCGAATAAAATTGACGAGCTGCCCACTCCATACCCATCAGCAACTCTTCTGACGACATCAAAGCAGGCTGGAAACCACATGTTTTTTCCATCGTATTTAGACCAATCATATGTCAGGATGCGCCCTTCTGCTTCTAGCTTTTCAAAGAGCGGCGTATTTGGAAAAGAGATCCGCACACTAATCGTAGCGGAATCGAGTCCAGACGGTAGCGCACATACCTTGAAGCTTCTGACTCGGCAGTAATTAGCCCCACCTTGTACCTTGTCTTATGGATCATACCGTCCCCTCCTTGGCCACCCCAGCAGCAATGTGCAGAGAAAAGCAGCTACACATGCAATCATCAGCAAAAATACAAATCCAATAGCAGCCATGAACGTATCCTCCCCAGGGAAACGAGGCTCTAGCGTCCGCAGGCGTATCCAGGCCGCTACGCTCAGTAGCCAATAAAATCCGCTCCCTGTTAACGCCACCTTTGCCCGGTCAGCAAACGAATGCCGCCGAATTCTTCCTATCCACAACCAGCCAAGAATACTTACCGCCACTGCCACAGGAGCATACAAGAACAGCGGTATTAGCATCCCTGAAGTTGCTGATGCCACCATACTCCCCCATGCAATGGCGAGTACAAGCGTAAACAGAACCGCATTAAACCCAAATACGACAAAGCCGCAACGCCAGGGATTTTGCAACCAAATGTTTTTTTCCATAGCCACAAGCTTCCCATACAATCGACGGTTCGGCGAAAAAACAACGCCTTGTAGCAAGAGTGCAAACAATAAGCCTACGATTCCGCTTCCGAATAAACCAAATGTCATAATTATCCCCTTCACTTTCTATCTCTATCTATTCCAGTTTCATGTGCAGAGCGCCCCAGCGACAGCCTAGCGCTGCAATTCGTGAGAAAGACAATGTAGCAACAATACATACGAATACAAACGGAACGGTAAGAAGTCCGCTAAACCACTGCCACGGAACGATCTGGAACAGCACCCCCAGCATAAAAGCGTAATTCAACAGCAACGGTTTCCACATGATTGTACGTATCCCTTTATAGATGCGAAAACCATAGCGGCGACCCAAATACAATCCGGCTAGTAGCCAAAAGCTGGCATAAAGCAAAAGCATCCATTCCTTGTACTGTACCGCCACTTGCCAGATGATGTTTTCTCCTGCTGTCGAAGAGCTTTCTTTGTCATATAATAGCCATATCCCCATAAGGAAGAATAGGCTATTCGCGCATATCAAAAGCATATGGCATTTTAGAAAAGAGAAAGAAGACACCCCTCTATATTGAGAAGCGATGGCAGCCGGACTTCCAAGCTGATGAAGTACATATTGCAGCGCTTCTTCATCACTTTCATCTTCTGTATCTGCCAGACGTGCCGTACATGCTTCATCAATATGGCACGCGAACTCCTCAATTATCGCATCAACATCCACATGCTTCGGAAGGTGTGCACGCAGTACGGATAAGAACTCTTCTTTTGTACCGTTCATAGCGGTTTTTCTCCTATAATCTTCGACATGACATGAACGAAACGGCTCCATTCTTTCGTTTTCGCAAGCAAGACCTTCTGTCCTTCCCCGGTAATTCGATAGTACTTGCGATCCGGTCCTTTCTCCTGCTTCTGCATATAACTATCGATTAAACCTTTGCTTTGAAGCTTATGAAGTGCTGGATATAACGTTCCTTCCTTGAAAGTAAGTGAATCCTCGCTTCGTTTCTCCATTTCCTTGACCAATTCGTAACCGTACATGTCCTTTTCGCTTAACAGCCGAAGCAAAAGCAGGGACGTACTTCCTTTAACCAATTCCCGATCAAACATAATATCACCTACCTAGAATTTCTATGTATATGAGCAGTATAATTTTTCCTGGGGGCTTTGTCTACCTTTTATAGCACACAAGAAATAAAAAGGGGGAGAAACATATAGGCGATAGGGTACTGCAACGCCTTCATTAGCCCCTCCACTATGTGAAACTTGTTCTCTTGCATATACTCCCTGTCAATGAACAGACGGTTCTAGAACGGTCAACGTATTGGCCGTGGTATTTAGATTAACCATGGCGCCAATGGGAATAGCAGCTTTAAATGTACCGTGAGCCGTCGCAAGATTCGTCATCAGTGGCTTACCTATGGGAACGATAAATTCGTCGATAAGATCTCCGTACGTTTTTCCGTATGCCGTTTCGCAGCCTGTGCATTCGCCCATAATAATGCCAATACAATCATCGAATTTCCCAGCCAGCTTTAAATGATTCAAGTACCGATAAATCGTGTTCGTCGGTTCATGCGTTTCTTCGAGCAACAGGATTTTTCCTCTCGTATCCATTTCGAATGGTGTTCCCAAGGTACCGACAATTGAAGTAAGATTCCCGCCGACAATTGGGCCGGTTACATTACCCGGGACGCGGCTTATCACTGGGATGCCCTGTGGATTTTGAATGGTACGAGGCGCGGCAAGCGTTGAAGTTGCAGTAAAAAACTGATTAAAATTATATGATGGTGTTTCGGGTTTGAAATCTATTAGAAGCAAACTTTGAAGTGTAATCAAATTCGATTTTGCATATAGCGTGTTCAATAAAACAGTGATATCACTATAACCGCTAATAATCTTTGGATTTCTGGCAATACTCTCATAATCTAAGTACGGAAGGATACCAGCTACGCCTACTCCACCTCTTGTCGGCAGAATCATCTTGACAGCCGGGTTCTCTACCATATTCATGAAATCGGCGGCCCTTTGCTGATCTCCCCCTGCGAGAAAACCGTCAGCTGTATACACATATCTACCCAGAACAACGGAAAAACCCATTTCTCTTATGAATGCTATTCTTTGATCGATTACTTCTCTTGTGAGCGGACTCCCCAGTGTAACGATACCGATTACATCCCCTTGTCGTAATAAAGACGGTGTAACAGCCATACTTTCCCCTCTTTCTCTTGATGCTTCTCATCTTATGTATATGGAGAAAACATTGGAAAAGTGCCCACCTTCATACATCGATTTTTCATCATTGTAAAATTGTATTTACTATTATGCAATGCATGATATAATAAATACGTAATTACAGTTAGAATATTCTAAATAATTTAGCCGAAAGGGGTTGTTGGCCATAAATCTCGTATACTTGGAGACATTTCTGGCTGTTCACGAGTACGGGAATTTCACTGAAGCCGCAAAGCACCTTTATGTGCCCCAACCTACCGTTACAAACAGAATCCGACAGCTAGAAGAGGAGTTAGGCCAGCCATTGTTTACAAGAGGAAAGGCGGGAAAACGAAATGTCCAGCTTACAAGCGCAGGAAATGTATTTTTGCCTTATGCGGAACAAGTACTTACTTCCCTGACTGCAGCCAAAAAACATGTCATCGCCAGCAGCCAAAAAAACTTATTAAAAATTGGTAGCTCCATTCCCTTTACTCACCCTTT
The DNA here is from genome assembly GCF_001274715.1 of Aneurinibacillus migulanus. GTDB lineage: Bacteria > Bacillota > Bacilli > Aneurinibacillales > Aneurinibacillaceae > Aneurinibacillus > Aneurinibacillus migulanus. Next base: position 3,698,683 of record NZ_LGUG01000004.1, read on the forward strand.
TATTGTGGACAAAATTAAAAAGCTGTACACTATTAAAAACGAAATAAACATCAACCTATCATTTATTAAAAACTCGATCCTCAACCATCGCCTTATCGACAATACCATTGATTTAGCCTTCAGCATTAGACCCTTTACTGAAAAAAACTTCGAAAGCTACACTCTTGGCTCTGAGGAATTCCAACTGGTACTCTCACCGGAACACGCTCTCTCTCAATATCCATACATCGAAGACTTTACATCGCTTCAAACGGAAAGCCTTATTTGTTACGAACCTTATATGGAATACATTGAAGCGAATATACTAGCAAAATACCCATTCAAGAAGAAGCTTTTCTCTAACCAGCTAGGCATTATTAAAAATCTGCTCAACCATAATTACGGCATCGCCTTTCTTCCACCCTTGCTATTAACCCAAGAAATAAAAAACGGTTCCTTAATTACCCTTCCGTTTAAGAGCGGATGTTCTCCCGGAAAAATCCATTATTCACTTATTTACAAGAAAGAGCAGGCAAATTATATAAATCTGCTTTGATGAATGAATATACTTTCGTGATTCGAAGGAAGAGAAAGTTGGAAGATGAAAAAGAAAGGACGAGCCAGAGGGGACAGCCGGACGCCTATTACAAGGAATCCGGCTATATTACATTTTTTATTTGGCAACCTGATTATCCTTGTGCAGACACGCCGGATTCCATGGCGGGTTCATCCTGTACCAGCAGTCTGCCTTCCTGGATGACGCATTCATCATCAATCCAAACAGTCGGGGACAGGAGCAATCCGTCCAAATGTATCGAGCTTTCTACCGTTCCGCCGATGACATGGCTATCACCGACGGCGATGTGCACGGTCCCCCACGCTTTTTTATCTTCGGCCATATTACCGATCAGACGAGCATTCGGGTTGGTACCAATGGCAAATTCAGCAATGTTGCGCGCTCCTTCATCTGCTTCCTCGATGATTTTTCTTAATCTTTCAGCTGACTTGCCTCCTTCAATGCTAATTACTCTGCCCTGATGGACCTCCATGTGAATCGGTGTGTCCAACATGCCGATAGCATCCATCGTATGGTCGATGACCAGTGTACCTTCCGCCGTACCTTCAAGCGGTGCAATTGCCGCTTCCCCGTCCGGCATAGCGGCAAATGTACCCGGTCCTTTCACCAGACCCGTCAGCATCAACCCCGTTCTGCCTTCAATACTTAACGAAAGATTCGTACCCGACGGCGTGACAATACGTACGTTGTTTCCTTTCGTCATCCTCTGCCTGACCACTTCGGATAACTGATCGATCTTGTAATAATCAGCCCCTACAGCTCCATACAGCATCAAATCTTTCGTTATGCCCCTCATGACAAGAACCCGGGCGCCTGCTTGCAATGCATCTTTCGTCGCGTTCGTATGCGTAATAGCATACGTAATCGGCTGTAACACCACATCAGCTGCTTTCATCGCTGCCGCCACGATTTCCGGTGGCTCTACACCGTGCGTTTTTCTTGGTGTGATAACAGTAAGCACCGGTTCGGCTCCCATTGCCGCCACGCATGAAGCGAAAATTTCTCCAATTTCAGTTGTATTCGTATCCGATACAATGCACACATTCTCCCCTGCTTCAAGCTTAACAGCATCCTGTAAAATCCGCGTCGCAACCGCATACAAATTGAAATTCTCCATTATATATCCCTCCATATACTTCATGATTTATTTTCCAGTTCCTTGGCCACTTTCAACATCAAGGTCGCCGAATCTAAAATATGTTCCTGCGCCCGCTTTCGGGCCAGGCCGGGATTCCTGTCCACGATAGCGTCAAGAATCGCCTGGTGCTGACTCACAGTAACAAGCGGCCTTTGTTTGTCCTTTCCCCAGAGCATTACACGAAGCAAATTAAAGTTGGAACGTTGCTGTACCAACGAATCGGCTAATGCATGGTTGCCGCTTGCTTGCGCAATCATTCCATGGAAATCATGATTGTGCCGAACTGCTTCCATCTCATGAACGGATGTTTTTTTCATTCGCTCACCTGCTTCGTCCAGCATATCCTGTACAGCAAGCAGTTGGACTTCAGACGCCCGCATCGCAGCCAGTTGAGCAGATAACCCTTCAAGTTCAGCACGTAATTCATAGAAATCCTGTATCTCTTTTATGGATAATCGTCGGATACGGACGCCATGATGCGGAACGGATTCCAACAATCTCTCCTGAACCAGCATCCGAAGCGCCTCGCGGATCGGCGTACTGCTGACCCCCAGTATCTCCCGAATGTGTCGTTCCCGAATCCATTCACCCATCTGAAAATACCCGGAAGCGATTAGCTCGCTTAAACGGTTATACACCGCCGTCGTTGTCGTCTCTTTTATGAGTTTTTTCGAAACCTCGACCATTTTTTATTCTCCTTACTGCGGAATAGCAGCCCCGAAATACTCTTATCGCTCTTTTAGAAGCGTTCGAATATATGTCGGCTTAACAGGAATCTCACCAACTTTAACATTCCAGGGCCGCAGTGCATCTTCTACGGCTGATTGAATAACAGCCGGTACTGGAATGGTACCGCTCTCACCGGCTCCTTTGGCTCCTAGAGGATTCAATGGAGAGGGTGTCTCAATATGTCCGAGTGTCATCTCGGGACTTTCTAAGGACGAAGGAACGAGATAATCCATCAGTGTGCTTGTGAGAAGCTGGCCTTGCTTATCATAGATTACTTCCTCATATAACGCGTTTCCGATGCCATTCACAATACCGCCCTGCATCTGCCCATTCACGACAAGTGGATTCAACAGCCGGCCGCAATCATGAATCGACGTATAATCCAGTACCTTTATACTGAACGAATCCATATCTATTTCCACAACCGCCACATCCGCCATCGAGGAAATTGCAGCAGACTCAGGCGCGAAATAATCAGTAACTTCCAATCCTGGAGAAACAGGAAGCGAAAATGTCGTGCCCGGAAATACTCCTCTCGCTTCAGCAGCCAATTCCCCCAACGATATTGTAGCGGAAGGATAGTGCTTGTTTCGGATGAAGCCACCAGAAAGTTCCAACTCTTCTTCCTTTGCCTGTAACTTATAGACGGCAATTTTCAACGCTTTCTCCTTGACGGCTTGGGCAGCTCGATAAATGGCCGTTCCCGTAATCGTAGCAATTCGGCTGGCGAACGTTCCGGTACCGTACGAAATCAGTCGAGTATCCCCCTGCCTGACCGTAACTCGGTTGAGCGGCATATCAAGCACTTCCGCCGCTACCTGCGCAAGCGTCGTTTCGTGTCCTTGTCCCTGGGATGCAGCCCCCGTAATGACCGTCACCTCTCCATTTACCTCAATACGTACTGTGGCGCCCTCAAATGATCCGAACCCTGTATTCTCAATCGCACACGCTACGCCAATTCCGATATGCCTGCCTTGCTTACGATATTCCCGTTGCCGCATTCTCCATTCACCGTAACCGCTCTTCTCTACCGCTTCATCTATCAGCTTCTGATAGTCTCCGCTATCATACACCTGCGGCTTACCGTCCCTTGACAATAGCCCTGTACGGTATGGAAACTCATCCGCACCGATAAGATTTATGCGTCGAATCTCCACCGGGTCCATTCCAAGCTTTTCTGCTGCCTGATCGAGTAAACGATTTAAAATTAAAGCGGCCTGCGGACGGCCTGCACCGCGAAACGGAGCATGTGGAACTGTATTCGTGTACAGCACCCGAACATCGCAAGAATAGTTCGGAACTTTGTACGGTCCCGGGATAAGCGTTGATGTCATCAATGGCACAATAATCCCCCAAGGTACATAGGCTCCTGTATTGGCAAGCATCATATCGGTTACCGCTACAATCTTCCCTTCTGAGGTAACACCAAGCGACGCTTCATGAAGCTGCTCTCGTTCATGAATCGACCCCATCATGTGCTCCATTCTGTCTTCGATCCATCTAACAGGCATCCCGAGCTGACAGGACGCCCAACATACAAGAAAATCCTCTACATAGAACGGAGCTTTTGCCCCGAACGCGCCACCTACATCCGGCGCGATGACCCGAATCTGGTTTTCGGAAAGGTTCAGTAATTTGGCCAGGATATTTCGCATTTCATGTTGATTTTGTGTAGTGGCGTGAACTTCTAAGTATGGCTCGACACCTTTGTCATTCCAGTTAGCAAGCAATCCTCTCGTCTCAATCGGCAAGCAGCTTACCCTGCCGATCCGAAACCGGTGATGAACGACTACATCCGCTTCCTTCATCGCCGACTCGGCATCTCCGATGGTTTGGACAAACCGTGCCGCTTCATTGGACGCAAGGTGCCGATGAGCCAATGGAGCATCGGCCTGCACCGCGTCTTCAAGATGCGCGACCGCAGGGAGAGGTTCATACTGGACATGAATAACATCTAGCGCATCTTCTGCGATATATCGATTTTCCGCAATCACCATGGCTACCGGTTCCCCCACATGATGCACCGTTCGATCAAATGGTCGCTGCGTAACCGGAGTCAAGCTTCCGTGTGGAAACAGCAGGGGCAAAGACGGAAAGCCCTCTCCATCCTCCGGTCCGAATATGGCTACTACACCCGGCAACCGCCGCGCTTCCTCAAGGTTCATATCCCGAATGTATGCATGAGCATGGGGACTTCGCACAAAAGCGACGTTTAGCGTATTCGCTATACGCAAATCTGCGATGTACTGCCCTTCGCCCCGGACTAACCTGGGATCAATTTTTCTTTTTATCGGCTGCCCTAATATTTTCATAGAACCACCTCTGATTTCTCCTCACCGCGCTCCGTTTGCCGAATGGCAAAACGGATGGTTTCAGGCCGAATCGGCAAAGACGTAATCTCAAAATCATACGCTTCCAATGCATCGCGAATCGCGTTGGCCAATGCGGGCGCTACCGCTACTGTTCCACCTTCTCCAGCTCCTTTTACGCCGAGAGGATTTAAAGGAGAGGGGGCATTTTCGAATATTTCAACATCAATGTGTGGAACTTCCATTGAACTTGGGATGATATAGTCCATAAATGTACCCGACAGTAACTGTCCCGTTTCGTTGTAGCGAAGTTCTTCATACAAAGCACCACCCAATCCCTGCGCCATGCCGCCGATCAGTTGCCCTTCTACCAGCAGGGGATTAATAGCGCGTCCGATGTCGTACCCGATATAATATTTCACAATGCGTATGTGTCCTGTATCCTTATCAATTTCGACTTCGGCTATATGCACGCCATACGGATAGGTCATATGGGACGCGAAAAAAGTATACTCCGCATGAAGCTTTAGCCCTTTTTCCACGCAACGTTTAATAAAATCCTGATACGCCAATAAAACTTGCCCTGTTTCTTCCCGAACAACGGATTCTTCGCGCATCTCCAGTTCTTCTCGCGGGACGCCAAGCCATTCCGAAGCTGCATGCAACAATTGATCCTTCAGGGATGCGGCGGCCAGCCACGCGGCGGAACCTCCCATAACCGTACCGCGCGTGGCGAACGATCCGTTTCCTTTTTTCACGGTGTCCGTATCGCCGTGTATGACCCGCACTCTCGTATAAGGGATGCCCAACTGGTCGCTGCATACCTGAGCAATCATCGTTTTCACTCCCTGACCCACGTCGGCAAGTCCGGTTTTGCAGCATACGTCACCATTTTCAAGAATATCGATTTCTGCATATTCCCAAGGCCCCAACCCGGATTTCTCCACAAACATTGCCATGCCGAGCCCGAGCAGCTTGCCCTGTGCTTCCGCTTCCTTTTTTCTTCGCTTGAAACCGTCCCAATCGACTGACTGACGCACTTGACGCAATAGTTGCGGATAGTCGCCACTGTCCAGCTCCACAACTTGACCGAGCGCTGAAATTCCGTTAGAGTACGGCATTTTCTCAGGCCGAACCACGTTCTTTTCCCGAACATCCGCCGGGTCCAGCTTCAGCTTTCGGGCAACCATATCGATAATCCGTTCGCGCACGAATGTTCCTTCGAACCTTCCAGGGCCGCGATACGTCCCTGTAGGCGTCTTATTTGTTACGACCACATGTGTAATGAACTCCAGTGCCTCGATATCGTACGGGCCTGGGAACATAGCCTGTGTCAGAGCCGGAACCGTTACTCCGTGCGTGCGAATATACGCACCCGTATCGACAAATATCTCATCCCGCAGCGCCAGAATACGTCCCACTTCGTCAAAGCCGATCGTTATACGATGTTTTTGCTCTCTGGAATGGTTGGTAGCCAGCAGATGCTCGGCCCGGTCCTCAATCCAGCGAACCGGGCGGCCAAGCCGTATCGCAGCATACGGAATTAAGTAATCCTCCGGATAAAACTCCCCCCGCGGCCCGAATCCGCCGCCCACATCCGTCTCAATATATCGGATATCACGGCTGTCCTTTCCTAGTAGCCGGCACAGAATCTGATGATTGAAGTGGACGACTTTCGTAGGACCGTATACGGTTAGACGGCCATCCGATCCGCAATTCGCTACCATTCCTCTCGTTTCAAGCGGGACTCCCGTATGCCTCTGTACATACAGTTCTTCCTGTAGAACATGAGGACACTCGACAAGCCTGTCATCGAATGAACCTTTCTGTGAATGAATCTGGAATATGTCGTTACTTCCGATGCTCGGATGTAACAAGTTATCATGGCTTGCCAGTGCCCTATCTGTATCTGCTAAAGGCGGAAGGGGATCGTATTCGATCTCCACAGCATCAGCCGCATCCTCTGCTACATATCGATTGGTGGCTACAATTAAAACTACAGGTTCTCCGACATAACGTACCCGCTCTTTTGCCAGCGGGAATTGCAACGCATGTTCCAGCGCGCCTTCGGGCGACAATCTCATTGGAATCGGTGGAAGGTCGCTTGGCAAGTCTTGTGCCGTTATGATAAGGAGCACGCCAGGCATCCTAACAGCGCCTTCGATTCGGATGGAACGAATATTGGCATGAGCATGCGGACTTCGTATGAGCACAGCTTCACATTGATCGGGTAGCCGAATGTCTCCCGCATACCGGCCCCGGCCTGTCAAAAGTGGGAGGTCTTCAATTCGTTTCACGCTGGCTCCGATAGACATGAGTATCACTCCTTTCCTTGACGCATCACTCTGGCGGCTTCCTCGACCGCATCCACAATGGATTGATAACCGGTACAGCGACAGAGATTCCCGGAAATCCCATCGCGAATCTCTTCACGGGAAGGATTCGGGTGTTCCTCAAGAAAGTGGTAAGCTGACATTAGCATACCTGGCGTGCAAAATCCGCATTGCAGCCCATGCTTTTCCCAAAATGCTTCCTGTAGCGGATGCAGCGAACCGTCCTCACCAGCCAATCCTTCCACCGTCAAAATTTGCACTCCGTCCGCCTGCACAGCAAACATCAGACAAGAACGAGCTGGGCGGCCATCCACAATAATTGTGCAGGCACCGCAAATACCGTGCTCACACCCGACGTGCGTTCCCGTTAATCCAATTTCATCCCGAATGACGTCAGATAGAAGCATCCGGGGCTCCACCCATACCGTATGCTCCTTGCCATTGATAGTTATCGTAATGCTTCTCAATTTGCTCGCGTCTGCCTTCGACGTTTTAGTCGTCATCGAACTGTCAGCCATGCTTCCACCTCCCTTTATACATGACGATATTGCCCGCGTGCATGCTGTACGGCTTTCTCCAATACGCGTCGGCTCAACGTTACGCTCAAGTCTTTCCGATAGTCCGTACTTGCATGAATATCCGGTTCTGGATCGATTGCCTCCCTGATGGTTTCGCAATACTCCGCAATTAAGACACTATCCGGGTCTTCGCCTGCAAGTTCATCTTCAATATCATCCAGTTTAACAGGGGCCCCGTCTACGCCGCCGAGACCGAGGCTTACCGATTCGATTTTCCCTTCCTCATCCAGCGTGACAGAAGCCGCCGCCAGAACGATGGCAAAATCCCCTTTGCGCAATGTAAATTCTTCAATTGCATGGCCGGTGCGTCCTGTAATCTTCGGAAACTGGGCGGAAACAAGAATTTCATTCGCCTCGATCGTTGTCGTCAAATACGTCAGGAAAAACTCTTCCGCTTCAATCGTACGCTCCTCGTCCAATGAAGCTAGCGTTACGGTTCCACCCAACGTACGCAGAATAACGGGAAGTTCTGCCGTGGAATCGGCATGGACCAGACTACCCCCAATCGTTCCTCTCGAACGGATCTGAGAATGCCCTACAAGCCTGATACCCTCCGAGAGCATCGGACATGCCTGTGCGATTTGCGATAAATGTTCTACCGCATAATGCCGAACCATCGCACCGATCTGGATTTCCGTATCAGTAACCTGAATATAATCAAGAGCATCGAGCCGACCGATATCAATTAACGCCTGCGGACGGGCCAGTCTCATATTCATCGTGGGAATTAAGCTCTGACCTCCCGCTAGAATTTTTGCATCATAACCGAAATCTTCGATTAGCTCCAACGCTTCACGAACCGTTTTCGGCGTATAGTAATCAAAAGCCGCCGGTTTCATAGCAAGCCTCCTTTCCGTATCTATCCTCCGGGAGTTTCCCTCAGGGGAAGCGTAACAAACTCTCCCAAAACCCCACACAGCGCCTCACGCTTCAAGAAGCAAATACGAGTATTTCCTGCGCCTGGCCTTGGTTCTGTATCCGTAACGGGAACATCGCGTTCTATAATCCGCTTCCATTCCGTCTGCAAATCCTCTACAAAAAAAGCCAGGTGTTCGATGCCTTCCCCCTTCTCCTGCAGAAAATCCCATGCCGTACTGCCCGGCTTCAGGGGCTGAATTAATTCAATCTGTACCTCACCCAGCGGAAGGAATGCAATGGACAGCAGCCCATCTCCATAATCTTCGATACGTTCGACCTGTAACCCCAATACGTCTTCATATGCTTCAATGGCTCGATCCAGGTCGGATACAATAATACCAATGTGGTCCAGCTTCTTTACCGGCACTCTTCTCCCTCCTTACCTTCAGCCACATAAGCAATAAGGAAAGAAAGGGAATTCAAACGTCCGACACACTTGAATTCCGCTCCTCTTCTCCATACCTGGTTCCTTACCCGATTAGCTTGTAATGCTGTGGACAGCGATCTTTAAGCAAATCGTTGCGGGAACCGACTCTCTTGTCTCTAGATAGCAAGATATCGACGTCCGCAAGCAAGTAGTCCGCTTCACATTTCGATGCTGGGCCAGCCACAACCCTCGACATCGAATCAACGATCATACTTGCACCCATATACTGCACTCCCTGCTCTTGTCCTGCACGGTCCGCACATGCGATGGCCATCCTGTTGCTGTATGTATGGGCTACAGCAAGGTAATTGGCAAGACAATATCCTCTTTCATCCCATAGCACTGATTTGCCGATGGATGTCCATGTTGTAGGTACGAGCAAAATATCACATCCTGCCAAAGCGATAGACCGCACCGCTTCAGGAAATCGGAGATCATAGCAGACGAGCATGCCCACCTTAATATCAAGTTCTTCAATGCGAAAAGTTTGAAATCCAACATTGCCGGGCCGCAGATAATCTATTTCCCAATCGAATAAATGAACTTTTCGATAATGTCCAATGCGCCCATTCGGTCCTACCAATACAGCTGTGTTATACAAATCGTTGCCTTCATGTTCTATTATTCCTCCGGCAACATATCCCCCGTACATCGAGGCAAGCTTCTGCCAATGCGTGACGCTCGGTCCGTCCAGTTCTTCTGCATACTCCCGGGCTTCTTCCTGCGAACGCATGGCATATTGGTGATTGGAACATTCGGGTAGCACGACAATTCTCGCTCCGTATTTAAACAATGCTTCAATAACCTGGTTGTTGACTCTGCGGTTGGCGCCGACGGCTTCTATACCTGATATATTATTCGCTTGAACAACGCCTACCTTCATGCCATACTACTCCGTCGCCACTGTCAGTCGCTGCTGCTTTCTGTCAAGAATGTCCTTCATCTGTCCGCCATCAATATTGACGACTGAATTATGAACGAAGCTCGCACGTTCAGATGCCAGGAATACGACGACATCGGCCACTTCCTGGGCGGTGGCGATACGTCCAAACGGCATCGATTTACTGGCCGCCTCATTCGCTTCATCGATGCTAATCTCCAAATCACGCGCATACGCCTGTGTTAACGTTTCCCACCGTCCCGTATCAACCGGCCCTGGATTGACACAATTGATGCGAATATTATCATTGCCGTATTGGTTGCCAAGTGCCGTCATTACCGCTAAATCTGCAGCATTTACGGCCGTACCCGTCAATTCCCACCAGGATGGCTTTACGCCATCGTTCCCGACTACGTTGACGATAACGCCGTGCTTTTGTTTCAGGAACTGGGGAATGGTCGCTTTCGCCATCCGTACATAGCCGCGGAATTTCAGACCCATGGCAAAGTCCCAGTCCTCTTCAGTCAATTCCAGCAACAAGCCACCTGGAGCTGCGCCGGCGCAATTAACGAGAATGTCAATTTTCCCAAAATGCTCAACCGTCTTTTGCACAGCTTCTACAGCACCTGCCTCATGCTGTAGATCGGCCGGAATAGTTAAAACATCCGCTTGTGGAACCTCGCTTTGCAGCTGACTTTTCGCTTTCTCCAGATCCTCCACATTTCGTGCCACCATAGCGACAGAAGCACCTTCTTTAGCGAACGTCAAACCTGTCTGCCGCCCAATTCCTTTGCTACCACCAGTAATCAATACAACTTTTCCTTCCAATCCAAGATTCATGTTCATTCGCTCCTTTATTTAAGAATGTATAGTGAAATGGGTAAACAACGTCATTAGTGAGGCTGTGTGTTCGTTTCTTTTGCGATTTTTTTAAAGAAATCCTTGACGATGAGCTTGGCGACGCCTGATAGCATACGCTGGCCCACACCGGCGACTTTTCCACCCACCTGGGCCACTCCGTTGTATTTAATGTACGTTTTCATATCCTCATGCACCAATTCCACGGTCGCATCGCCTTCCACGAATCCCATAGGACTGTTGGCGCTCATGACAAGGCGGTACCGATCCGGCTCGTTTTTATCAAGAATCTTAATCGTAGATTCATAGTCACCGCGTACTGCCGCAATGCCTACACTGATCTCCGCCTTGTAGCAATCCGGCTCGATTTCAGTCAGCGATTTGCAGCCCGGCGTCGCTTTCTTCAATGTCTCTGGATCATTCAATGCTCTCCACACATCTTCTTTAGATGCTTTGACTATCACTTCACCGTTTACATTCATCTTCTCTCCTCCTCCTTAATCATCGATTCTTGCTACGACCCGTGCTGGAGAACCGTCTCCCCCCACAATAGGTAAAGGTAGCGCAATGAGCATGAATTCACGTGCTTGTATCGCCTCCAGATTCACCAGGTTTTCGATGAGGGGAATCTCGCTACCAAGAAGAATGGGATGATTAGGATAAGGAGGCGCACCATCCACCGCAAAATCCAGACCGACAGCAACCACTCCGGCATCGCGTAGCCATGTGGCCGCTTCCTGGGATAAATACGGATTACTCTCATATAACTTCTTAGAGTTCCAATGTTTTGAAGCCCAATCGCCCCACAATACCAGCCGCTTTCCTTGGACCAACTCTTCGGTAAGACCGCCTACTTCCCTCAACTCTCCCAACGTAATCTCATGATTCGGCTTCGCTACTTCACGCAAATCCACCAACAGGGCAGGACCAATGAATATGTCAAGCGGCAGCTGTTCAATCGTTTTTCCCTCCGAAAAGAAATGATAAGGGGAATCGATATGAGTGCCTGTATGAATGCTGAAAAGCACCTCGGTATTCGAACGTTTCTCCACCTCATGCGTTGTAATGGGCGTAAATCGAATGGATGGATGTCCTTCAAGCGGCTGTACTTCCGGCCCCCACGGCATCGTTAAATCAACAAGTCTTGCCATTGCCTTCCTCCTTTACATAAAATTATTTACAGGTACATTCTCTTTTTCTTGATTTCCCTCTTCTTCCGTCTCAGGCGTTTCGAGCACAGGAGCGGGAACACGCGTCTCTTTGCCCAAAATGAGTACGTTCAGTGCCGCGAGCATACATGCAGCGAAAAACATTCCGAAAATTGCGGTGAACGATACGTTTGCTGCTATCATATAGCCCACCACTAGCGGACCTGCAATCGCCCCGACACGTCCAGCTGCATTCGCCATGCCTGCTCCGGTGGCACGTATATCCGATTCGTAATGATCCGTTGTATATGCGTACGTTGTACCCGTAACTCCTAGATAGAAGAAGGATAGCGCCATGCCCGATGCGATAAGAACTGATAGGCTATCAGCTGTCCCGAAGAAGAACGCGCTCACCGCAGCGAATATCAAATACGTAATCAGCACGAATTTGCGTCCCACTTTCTCCACAAGCCATGCTGCACTAAAAAAGCCCGGTAACTGGGTTAGCGTCATCAGCAGTACATAGCCGAAGCTCTTGATAAGAGTAAATCCTTTCATCACCATCATGGACGGCAGCCATAAAAACATGCCATGATAGGAGAACATGACGAACAACCAGAGAATCCACAACATCGCGGTCGAACGGGCGTATTTGGGGGCCCAAAGGGATTTCATATTCTTCCATACCGAAGTTTTTTGCTTGTCCCGCTTATGGAAAGCGGGTGAGTCGGGCAAGCCCCAGCGCATATAGATGGCTAAGATCGCGGGCAATGCCCCGATAATCAGCGCGGAACGCCAGCCCCATATCGGCATGATGAAGTAGGCGATAACAGCAGATAAAATCCATCCCACCGCCCAGAAACTCTCCAGCAACACAACCATGCGGCCGCGCTTATGCGCCGGGACATGTTCCGACACGAGTGTAGAAGCAACCGGAAGCTCACCACCCAGCCCAAGGCCGATGAAAAACCGGAAAACCAGAAACACCGCAAGCGTTGTGGAGAGTGCCGCCAAACCGCTCATGACGGAGAACAATAGCACCGTGTACATAAGTACTTTGTTCCGACCGATTCTGTCTGCCAGCGAACCGGCTACGATAGCCCCGATAAGCATCCCAATCGCATTCACGCTTCCGATCCAGCCGGCTTCCTGAGGCGTCAAGTTCCACTCCCCGATTAGCGCAGCTGCAATAAAGGAGATAATCCCGACATCCATTGCGTCAAACACCCAACTAAGTCCCGCCACCACAAATATTTTGCGAAAGGATACGGATTTGGTATTATCGGAATTCACAAAAATCCCCCTTCTTTCTCTCATATCAGAGCTATCCAATGGTTAACGTTTTCGCTGTTTCTTTTTCAAATTCTGTTCACTCCTCCTTCACAAAACCGAATATTCTGTTTGTTAAGAAAATTATAATGTACATTCTATATAATGTTAAATATTAAAAATTTATATTCTGATAAACATTTGTAATATATAATCTTGCGTCCAATGAGCATTTTTGCCCAAGAATTTTTTTATTTGATCTGATTCAATACTGTGTATAATTTATGGAGAAATAGAAGGGAGCGTAACGATGAAAAAATATATCGTAGATATTGTTCTTATTATTATTGGATCATTTATTTTTTCGACAGGAATTAATTATTTTGCGATTCCACACGAGCTGGGCGAAGGGGGCGTAACAGGTATTACCATGGATTTGTATTACCTTTTTCAATGGTCTCCAGGCGTTACCAATCTTTTATTGAATGCAGTCCTTTTGGTCATCGGTTATAAGTTATTAGATAAGTGGGTAACCTACTATACGATTATCTCCATAGCTTGTACCTCTTTTTTCTTGCATGTAACGGAAGGGATGGGGGAAGTTTTAGGAGAAACGATACTAGGGACCATTTTTGCCGGGGTATTCATCGGAATTGGTGTAGGATTAATCTTGCGTACAGGTGGAACAACCGGCGGATCGGCTATTTTAGCAAGGCTTACGAATAAGTATTTTGGTTGGAGTATTAGTTATTCTTTGTTGCTTTTTGACTCAGCGGTTGTATTCGGCTCTTATTTTATTATTGGCGCCGAAAAAGTTATGTACACCATTGTTTCGCTGTATATTGCTACAAAAATAATCGATTATATTATCGAAGGTCTGAATTCAAGAAAGGCTGTTACGATTATTTCCCAATATGCCGATCAAATTGCAACACAGGTAAATGAGAAGATGAATCGCGGCGTTACCATTTTTTCCGCCCGCGGAAATTATACTAAGGAATCAAAAGAAGTTTTATATATAGTCATTAACAAACAGGAGTTGCTCGGATTAAAGAAGCTTGTTCACAAGATAGACGATGAGGCATTCGTTGTTATACATGATGCACGGGACGTATTTGGAAAAGGATTTACTTTTCCGAGTACACAGGAAGTGTCAAAAGTCAATTAATTAAGAAAGACTCGGCCTAACACCTGCCGAGTCTTCTTTATCGTGTACATATACTTATATACATCTGATTTGATAAATCGACAAATTTTTGTGGTGAGAGGTAAGAAAAAAATGAAAAAATCAGAAGTTGGAAAAAGACACATTTGCCTTTCTTCTGCTGGAGCGCAGGGCGCATCCACCCTCTTCTTTTTCTGAATCGCCTCCTTCCAACCACGCTACCCTGTCAAACTATCAAGTGTAATTTATATAGATATTTTACCGGCTCAGCCTTTAGAATTTACCTTGATATCCTAATGAACGTGACAAATTCAAACATTCCTTCTTCAGCATGTTAACGGTCTGCGACTCATCAGAAAGATCAAGTACACCCAATAACCCAATCACCGTAATTGCGGCAACAATCTTATCGTCTCCATTAAATATCGGACAACCGATCGCTACGATTCCGGGTACTAGGCTCTCTGTCGTCTGAGAGAACCCCCTCCTCCGAATCATAGCTAATGTTTGCTTAAATGCATCCACGTCTTCAGGTACTTGCTCCAGCTCCTTTTGAATCAGTTTTTCTGTTCGTCCTTCAGGCATATAGGCCGCGAACAATTGTCCTGCCGTTGTATTAATCATACTGCCTGTCGAACCGACCTGAATTCCTATTTTTATCTGTCGGTTGCTTTCTTCCAAATCGATAAAGTACGGGCCACCCTCTCCCCATATCGATAAAGCAACCGTCTCGTTAAGCGCTTCCTTAAGCCTTAATAACACCGGACGTGCTTGCTCTTTAATATCAATGCGCTGACAGGCCCGTAGTCCGATTTGAATCAACGCATCCCCGATCGTATAACGAAGCGAGGCGTCACGTTCCAAAAAACCGGTACGCCAAAAGCTTGTGAGATAACGATGCAGTTTACTTTTGGATATATTCGCCCGCTCGGCAATCTCGGTTATCGATAAAGGCTTCTCAGCTTCTCCTATTTTTTTCAGAATACCGATGCCTAATTCTAAGGATTGAATGCCCTGGCCATTCATCTCCAAATCGTTCTTCATCTGACTCCCTCCCTCTGCGTCCAACAAAACGTCAAAACATACATCTCTCAACTACCCTTATTATGCTTGCCTTCCCCTTCCATGTCCACTTTATGGAAGGATTCTCTTCTGCCTCATAAAATTCGCTTTATCTTTTTGTTAAAAAACTTAGAATAGAGGTATAGAATGGAGAAAACATAGAATGAATGAGCTTGAGGTGAAAAATAAAAATGGACATTAAAACAGCGGAATTACCTGGAATCGGAAAAAAAATCTCGTTTCATACGTCTGAAAACAGCATGATTGTCCTGATTATCCACCATTCAGGAAAGCGGGATTTATACTTCTTCGAAGATGCGGACAGCGACGAGGCTGATTTTTTCATCACTCTAAACGGTGAGGAAACAAGGCAATTGGGCGCTCAACTGCTCGGTGCTATCTATCAGCCTGTAGATACGGATAAGATGAAAATGTTCCAAGATAAAATTCTCATTGAATGGATTGAACTTAGCGCACATTCATCACTAGTCAACAAAAGCATCGGCGACTCACAAATTCGCACCCGAACCGGCGCTTCCATTATCGGGATCGTAAAGGGCGAGAACACGATAGCCGTACCTGACATTGATGTAGTTCTGCAGCCTGGCGATGTACTGATGACGCTTGGAAAAAAGGAGCAAATCGCTACATTCGCCGCTCTCTGTAAAGGAGAGGATCAGAGCTAATGCATGAAGGATTTCCGGTTCTGTTAGGGTCAGGTCTGCTTGTTCTGCTACTCTTCGCCTTTGGGTACGCTGGAGCAAAGGTAAAAATCCCGGGAGTCATTTTGTATATTCTGCTCGGGATTGCGCTTGGACGTTTCATTGGCGAAAACGAGCTTCTACATACCGCCAGCGAAATCGGGATCGTTCTTTTATTCTTTCTGCTCGGAATGGAGTTTCCGGCAGACAGACTGGTCGGCATCGCTAAAAAAGTATGGAAGGCAGGCGTTCTGGACGTCATATTGAATCTGTTAATTACAGCAGCGATTTGTTACGTATTTGGACTCGATCTGCTTTCTGCCTTTCTTATCGGAGGAATCGTGTATGCGACCAGTTCTTCTATCACGGCAAAGCTTCTGGAGGGCTCACGCCGGATGGCGAACCGTGAATCTGAGTTTATGCTGGCGCTATTAATCTTCGAAGACTTAGTAGCTCCTGTTTTTGTAGCCATATTGCTCGGAATGACCTCAGGTGAAGATATGGGTGTGCTCCAATTCTCGATTCTAGTGGGCAAAATCGTGCTATTGGCAGCAGGCGCTATCTTTATCGGACGCTTCGTGTTCAGGCGATTGGGGACATTTATCGAACGAATCAACGACGAAGATACATTCGTTTTATTAACAGTCGGTATCGCACTAGCATACGGAGGACTTGCAATATATTTAGGTCTTTCCGAGGTACTGGGAGCTTTTCTTGCGGGCATGATGCTCTCTGAGACGAAGCGCAGTGATGATATTGAACAAAATGTACTTCCTATACGCGATCTTTTATTGCCCCTGTTTTTTCTCAACTTCGGAACGACCATTACTTTTGGCGGCGGCATTCCGATGGCCGGATTGCTCACCATGATTCTCATATGGTCCATTATCGCAAAGGTGGCGGTTGGTATCCTCGGTGGACGATGGTACGGGCTGGGCAAGCGAGGGGCATTCCGGGCTGGACTGTCACTCGTATCCCGTGGAGAATTCTCGGTTGTCATTGCAGGGCTCGCAATGGGGTCTATGAAAGTATTTGCCGGAATCTATATTCTCGCTGTGGCATTCATCGGCATCCTTTTCTTTCAATTGGCTCCCCGCTTAACGAAAGCGGTATATGGGGAACAGAAGAAAGAACATCGAAAAGTGAAAGTACCAGGATAGGAAAAATTCGCGAGCAGTACTGCACGCGTTTTTCAAGCAATACGAGCAGAAGAAGGCCGGAACGCTCTGCCTTAATATAAACGTTCCGGCCTTCGATTTGTATCTCTGGTTTTATTTCATTGTTTCGAATAAACGGAAGGACTCTTTAACATACCGAGCTACATCTTCTCCTGTACCCATCGTCATCGCTTTTCGTGCATGAACCTTCATCTCTTCTTTGGAAAGCTCCTTCATCATGCTTCTTGCCCGAAGGACGGAAGAAGCGCTCATGCTGAATTCATCAAGCCCAAGACCGAGCAACAGCGGAATGGCTACCGGATCGCCTGCCATTTCCCCGCACATACCAGCCCATTTTCCTTCTTTATGTGCCGCCTGAATCACCATGTCGATGAGGCGAAGAATAGCCGGATGATACGGCTGATACAAATAGGATACTTTCTCATTCATCCGATCCGCCGCCATCGTATATTGAATTAAGTCGTTCGTGCCGATGCTAAAGAAATCAACTTCTTTGGCGAACGCATCAGCAAGAAGCGCGGTAGCAGGTATTTCTACCATAATACCGATTTCAATCTTCTCAGCAACGGATATACCTTCCGTTATAAGCTTTGCCTTCTCATCCTCTACCATTTGCTTCGCCTGTCTGAATTCTTCAAGCGTTGCTATCATTGGAAACATGATTTTCAAATTCCCAAATACGCTAGCTCTAAGCAAAGCGCGTAATTGAATGCGAAACATATCCTGCATTTCCAGGCACAAGCGAATGGCGCGGAAACCCAAAAACGGATTGAGTTCTTTTGGCATATTCAAGTATGGCAGCTCTTTATCTCCACCGATGTCAAGTGTACGAATCACAACCGGGTGCTTACCCATTTTTTCAAGCACTGTTTTGTAGGCATTATATTGCTCCTCTTCGGAAGGAAGTTGTGTGCGACCCATATACAAAAATTCGGTTCGGTATAATCCGATGCCTTCCGCACCGTTTTTCAACGCGCCTTCCACATCCTCTGGCGTACCGATGTTGGCAGCTAATTCTATCCGGGTTCCGTCGGCAGTTACGGTCTTCTCATTCAACAATTTAGCCCACGTCGCTCGCTGCTCTTCGTATTGCGCCTGCTTTTTCCTGTATGCTTCTAGTTCTTCATCCGTCGGATCAACAATAACCTTGCCATCCAGGCCATCAACGATAACCCACGCATTTGGCTCGACGGTTTCTGTTATCCGCTTCGTTCCTACAACCGCCGGGATTTCCAATGAACGGGCCATAATTGCAGAATGTGACGTACGACCACCGATGTCTGTTGTAAAGCCTTTGACATAACGAGTATCCATCTGTGCCGTATCGGATGGGGTTACATCTTCTGCCACAATGATAACCTCTTCGGAAATGGCTTGTATATCCGCAAGCTTCACCCCAAGCAGACGCGCCAGCAAGCGCTGCGTTACATCACGAATATCCGCCGCACGTTCTTTCATATATTCGTTATCCAATTGCTCGAACATGACGATATACATATCGGCAATTTCGCGCACAGCGAACTCCGCGCTTACGTTCTCCTCACGGATTTTATCCTGGATAGAACCAATGAATTCAGGGTCCTGTAATACAAGAAGATGGGCGGCAAAAATCGCCGCCTTATCCTCGCCAAGCTCTTCCTGTGCACGACGTTTAACAGACTCTAGCTCCTGTTTCGCTTCTTCTAAAGCCACTTCAAAGCGTACTATTTCCTGTTTGGGTGAATCGATCCTTTCTTTTTCAATGTGAAAATCAGGAATTTTCAAAAGAAACGCTCTGGCAATCGCAATGCCTGCGGAAGCGGCAATCCCTTCCACTGTATGTGTCATTACGCTCCCAGCCCTTCATTTTTCATAACACTTTCAATGGCGGCAATGGCCTCAGCTTCGTCTTCACCCTCCACTGTAATACGAACAGTGCCACCTTTTGCAACCGCCAGCGACATTACACCCATAATCGATTTCAGATTTACTTTTTTATTGTTATATTCTATCTCAATTGTTGAAGTAAAACCGCTTGCCGCTTGTACGAGGGCTGTTGCGGGACGCGCGTGCAGCCCTGATTCATTTATGATTTCAAATGTTTTTTCTGTCATGATGCCGTCTTCCTTTCCTCAAACTTTTTTTGTTTGTTTATCCTGCCTTAACGGGCAGTAATACCCCACCTCAAGACTTGGAGGAAGTATAGGTGGGATAAAGCCCTCCACTGCATGAAGTTTCACTTTACCCTATGATTCATGAATTGGCTTTTTCAAGAATCCGACCAGCAAAGCCGTCACGATGGCTCCAATGAGGATAGCAAGCAAGTATAAGAGCGCGCTTCCCTGAACGACCGGAATAACGAAAACGCCGCCGTGCGGAGCCGGCAATCCGATACCAAACACCATAGCCAACGCACCAGCAATCGCTGAACCGATGATAGCGGAAGGGAGAACACGGGCTGGATCGGCCGCTGCGAACGGAATGGCCCCTTCCGTAATGAAAGAAAGTCCCATAACATAGCAGGTCTTGCCCGCTTCACGCTCCGCTTTAGTAAAGCGATTCCTGAAAAATGTGGTAGCCAAAGCCATACCGAGCGGCGGCACCATGCCCCCGGCCATAATGGCTGCATGCGGCGCATAGTTGCCCGCGTCTATCATGGCAATACCGAACGTAAACGCCGCCTTATTAATTGGTCCGCCCATATCAACGGCCATCATGCCGCCGAGCAGAAGACCGAGCAATAGTAGATTACTCGCTCCCATTCCAGACAGCCATACTGTTAATCCTTCATTTATCGCTCTTACTGGATCAATGACAACATACATCATAATCACACCAGTCAACAGAATGCCAAACAACGGATAAAGCAGCACAGGTTTAATGCCTTCAAGCGATTCGGGCAGTCTTGCGAATACTTTTTTCAAACCAACTACGATGTAACCAGCCAGAAAGCCGGCAATCAATCCGCCTAAAAATCCGGCCTGGCCAGTCGCTGCCATCAACCCTCCTACAGCTCCCGGTGCAAAACCTGGACGATCTGCAATACTCATCGCAATGAACGCTGCCAGCACAGGAATCATCAGCCCGAACGCATTTGTTCCACCAATCGTCATTAAAGCTCCAGCAATCGGGTTATAGGACGGGTCCTTGGGCTCAGCAGCATGGATCCCAAACAAGAACGAAATGGCTATCAAGATCCCTCCGCCTACGACGAAAGGCAACATATTCGAGACACCATTCATTAGGTGTTTATAAAAGCCTCGTCTTTCCTTTTGCTGTCCTCTCTCTTCTCTAGCGCCGCCTTGTCCATGATATACAGGAGCATCCTGCTTACTCGCCTTTTCCAGCAACTCCCTCGGCTTACGAATGCCTTCAGCGACCGGAACCTGAACCACATGTTTTCCTGCGAAGCGTTCCATCTCCACCTGCTTGTCCGCAGCCACGATAATAGCAACGGCATCTGCGATATCAGCTTCGGTTAGTTCGTTTTTAACACCGCCCGAGCCGTTCGTTTCAACTTTGAACGGAATACCTAGCTCCTGTGCTTTCGCTTTTAGCGCATCAGCCGCCATATACGTGTGTGCAATCCCGGTCGGACAGGCAGTCACGGCCAGCACCTTTCCCTGTACCGTTTCTCCTTCCTTATTCGTATCCGGTTGAACCGGTGCCGTCGTCATGTTCTCAGCGTCCCCTTCTTCTCCGGCAAGCTCCCGCTCTTTGTCGTCGATAATGCGCAGAATTTCTTCTTTGGTATCCGCTTCGATAAGCTTCTTGCGTAGCGCTTCATCCATGAGCAACGAGGAGAGTCGGGCAAGCGTCTCCAGATGTTCGTTGTTTGCGCCTTCGCTAGCAGCAATCATAAAGAATAAATGGCTCGGTTGGCCATCGAGCGCTTCGTAATCAATCCCGGCTTTTGACCGGCCGAAAGCGATAGCAGGTATCTTGACTGCCGCTGTTTTGGCGTGTGGGATCGCAATCCCTTCACCAATACCGGTCGTGCTTTGCGCCTCACGTGCAAAAATCGCTTCGCGAAACCGTGCTAAATCATACAGCTTACCAGCCTCATCAAGCTTTCCACTCAATTCATCGATCGTCTCGCGCTTTGAGGCGGAAGTTAAATTCAATATCATAGTATCCGCTTGCAAAAGCTCCGTAATTCTCATCTTTCTCACCTCAATCACAGATACGTAACATGTACTTGCTCAATTAACTCCTCAATAAGCTGAGACGTACAAAAACCAGTAGAGAAAGCGGTCGCACTTCCGGCTGTCACTGCATAACGGAACACCTCAGGCACACTTTTTCCCTGCAGATAAGCAGCGATAAAGCCCGCAACGACTGAATCGCCCGCCCCAACCGAATTTTGCAGCTTTCCTTCGGGGACATTGGCATACAAAGCATAATCATGATTAAAAAACAATGCCCCCAATCCGCCCATCGATACGATTACATTCTGCGCACCCATCTCTACCAGCTTTTTGCCATACGGAACGGCTTCCTCTACTGATTGAATAGATATGTCAAACAACTCACCCAGCTCATCCTGATTCGGCTTCACCAGAAAAGGTCGGTATGGTAAAGTGGATAGCAGGTACTCTTTCGTCGTGTCCACAACCAGCTTGCCCGCCCGATTCGCCGTCCTTTCTGCGATACGCCCGTACAGATCCGCAGGCAATGAGCCAGGAATACTGCCAGATATCACTAGGATGTCATCTTCTGAAATCCGCTCCAGCTTTGCAAAAAGCCGTTCGTTTTCTTCTTCAGTAATAGCCGGACCACTGCCGTTTATTTCCGTTTCCGTATCCACTCTAAGCTTGACATTAATACGTGTATCTCCGTGTACGGTAATAAAATCTGTTCGGATTCCTTCCTCTTGTAGCACTTCATCGATGTATCTTCCAGTAAAGCCGCCGATGAATCCAAATGCCTCTGTATCCACATCCAATCTCTTCAGGACGCGGGACACGTTGATGCCTTTTCCGCCCGGTCGCTTTGCCTCCCGAACGATACGGTTTGTCTTTCCGATAATGAATTGTTCCATCTCCACAAAATAGTCAATGGAGGGATTCAAAGTCACTGTGTAAATCACGCCTTCACACTACCTTTATCGAGGTTTGTTTTGCAAAGCTGCGTTGCTGTTCGGAATCCAGTCCGCTGGTAATGATAGTAGCCTGGCTTACATCGGCAATTTTTGAGAATGAAATCTCGCCGAATTTCGTCTGGTCGGCAACGACAAACGCTTCACGTGAAATTGAAATCGCTGTCATTTTGATAAGAGCTTCCTCAGGGTCAGGCGTCGTATATCCATATTCGGGATGAATGCCGTTTACACCCATAAAGCATTTATCAAAACGGTATGTTTGCAAGCTTTCCAGCGTAGCCCGTCCAATAAGCGCTCGGGTCGTATTCTTAACTTTCCCTCCCAGTAGATACGTATCGACTCCTTTATCCATCAGAGCATCAATGACATTTAAGCCATTTGTCACGACAGTAATTCCCGGCTGGTTAACGTATGTGACCATCTGCAAGGTTGTCGTTCCGGCGTCCAGATAGATAGAATCTCCAGCTTCAATAAGCGATGCCGCTTCCTGTGCAATTCGCTGTTTTTCAGACAGGTTTCGTGTCGCTTTTTCCACTACACTCGGCTCTAGCCTTTTTCCTTGCAGAAGTGCCGCGCCCCCATGCACCCGTTTTAAGTGACCGCTTTTCTCCAGATGAATTAAATCGCGGCGAATCGTGGATTCAGAAGAGCTGGTCGCCTCTATAAATTCATGGATTTTAGCTACTTGCTTCTCTTTCAATAAAGATAAGATGATTTGATATCGCTCTGGGGTTAGCAATAATTATGGTCCCCCCTCTCATTAGTAATACTGATTGATTTTTTCTTTTATTTCGTTATCTTATCCCAAGTATATCGAAAGAAATACAATTTTTCAATCAAAAACATTTATTTTCATTCAAATTCATTCAAAATCAATCAATATGAAATGCCCTCCGTCCCAAGACGTAGTGAAAATCATTCCCTGGTTCATTTCGACGCCGACCATGCTCCTGTATCCTTATGGTGAAGGTATACTGGTACATACATAAGAGGAAGTGAAAACATGAAGAAACTTATTGGCTTTTTATTTATCGTATTCGGAACTTTGCTACTGCTGGGCATCCTGGCAAACAGCGTCCTTGGCGGCGCATTATCCAAGGAAGGCCGTCAGGTGCAGACGGTTTCACCGGACAATATCGAAAATATGAACATTAACGTGTCCAGCGCAGACGTTCGAATTATTCCCGAGGATCGGCAGGATATTGAAGCTGTTTTGCAGGGACGCAACGTCAGCAAGAACCAACTTTCCGTTAAGCAAAGTGGAAACACACTGAAAGTAAGCCTGGAACAGAAAGAATTTAAATGGGTTACATTCTCCAATCATCTAACATTGGATTTACATATTCCACAAGAATATAACCGGAACATGATTATCGATGCCGGATCAGGCGATATTGAATTTAAGGGAGTGAATGAAAATAGAACTGCCCTGGAGAAATTAGAACTACACATGAGCTCAGGCACCACAATCCTGGAGAATCTAGACGTGAAGCTTCTAAAATATAAAGGTTCCTCCGGCAGCACACGTGTGGAAAACGTTACTGCGGAAGCCACCGATATCGATATCAGCTCAGGTGATGTGGAACTGAGCCATTATTCTGGTGCCTTACGAGCGAACCTGTCATCGGGCGATTTGCGTGCCGAATTCGAGGAGCTGACGGGTCCGGTAAAAATCGGGATGACTTCAGGCAGCGTGTCACTTCATATGCCAGAGAATGCTGATTTTACTTTGCAGGGACATACGACGAGCGGTTCAATTCATTGCGATCTTCCACTGCAAAATCGAAAAGAGAATGAAGACGAGCACTTAAGCGGCTCTTACGGAAACGGAAGCCACGCTGTTCAGATTACTGCATCGAGCGGTGACATCAATATTGAGTAAGCAATTCAAAAAGCGGCATCGTTTTTAGCGATGCCGCTCCGGTTTTTTCGGTAACTTTTCTCTTCATTATCTCGGTGCGTATGTGGACATCTGACCGATCGGATAACTGTACTCGATCGGCTCATTAAACGTTACATAATCCAGATATACGGTGAGCAATAAGTACCTCTTTCCGGTCTCGGGATCGCTGAGAATAATATGATCGCGTCCCGCCGCTTCAATCACTCCACGGAATATTTGGCTCTGACTCCCGCCTTCGCGCTCGAACGTCATATGCACATCCGCAACCTTCCCGCGGTTCAGCCGTAAAATATTTTCAATAAAAGACTGCTCCAAAGGCAGCATACCTGCACCTCCCACAGGCGGAGCTGTAGGTACCGCTGGAGTAGTAGGAAAAGCTGGTGTCGCCGGACTGGTTGTACCTGGAGTCTGGGTTTGCGGATACCCGGGCCAGCTATAGCCGTATTGCGGATAGGCCTGTGTAGTTACATTCGGATTATACATATAAGACATTTTTATCCTCCCTAATATACTTCGGGACATTCTCCCGGATTTGGCTGGAAAAAGCAATGAGACTTAAAACGGCCCGCGTTAGGCTGATTGTACCATTGTGCCGGACAATCCCCAGGCGGCTTAAAAAACCATAACGAGAAACTGGCCGGGTGAAACCTTTGACCGTTAATCACCTTTCTTGCCAGACGAATTTCATTTGGTCTTGCACGCTGATAGAAATATCCTTTCTGTATCGCTTCAAAACCGCCCGGCGTCTGATATACCATTTGACGAACGTTTGTGATCGGTTTGAAATCCAAGCAATTTCCCCGTACACGATTTACTCCAACATTGCCAACCATCAACATTCCCAAATCGCCTTCACCTTCCGCCTCTGCCCGCATAAGCCTTGCCAGCAGTTGGACGTCTTCGTTTGTAGTGCGTATGACCGCCACCTTTGCCACCTCCCCACTCTGTATTTATCATATTGAAAAAAAGAAAAAATGGTGATTCGCCTACGAATAAAAATTATCGCATAATAAAAAAAACAGGGCTTCATTCCCCTGTATCAAGGATGAATATACAAAAAACGCAGGCCATTGATATCGTATGGCCTGCGTTTTTACAATTTTCGCCTTCACTCGCTTGCCTCGGATTTCTACATCAACTTCCTTACCAACGATGGCACAGTCGGTTGGAAGCAACGCCAGACCCACATTCTTTTTCAATGTCGGCGATTGTGTTCCCGATGTAATATGACCGATGGATTTGCTATCTGCCGAAGAACAGACGGGATAAATTGCATAGCCGGTACGTGGAATGCCACGTTCTATCATTTCGATGCCCACCAGCTTACGTGGTACACCCTCTTCCCTATGATACAGACTCTACCGTATGTTCCGACTTCAGCGCTTCTATCGTTTCTTCTACACTCTCTTTTCCTACGCCATTTAAAAGTATATTTACAAAAATAGCGGTAAGACTGCCGCTTACGATACCGCTTTCAACAAGCAGGCGAAGCCCGTCTGGAAGATTAGAGAATACGACCGGCGCAATCGATACGCCAAGTCCAAGACCTACGGAGGTCGCAATCACAAGCATATTTTCAATTTTTTGAAAATTAACCCGAGACAACTGCCGAACTCCTGAAGCCATAACCATTCCGAACATTGGAATCATTGCGCCACCAAGAACCGGTGCCGGAATGATGGTAGTCAATGCTGCTACTTTCGGTAATAGACCAAGTGTCATAATAATTAAGCAGGCGGCTACGACCACATTCCGCGTCTTAACGCCAGTAAGGGCAAGCAATCCTACGTTTTGAGAAAATGTTGTATA
Organism: Aneurinibacillus migulanus; assembly: GCF_001274715.1. Classification (GTDB taxonomy): domain Bacteria; phylum Bacillota; class Bacilli; order Aneurinibacillales; family Aneurinibacillaceae; genus Aneurinibacillus; species Aneurinibacillus migulanus. The sequence goes on from NZ_LGUG01000004.1 coordinate 3,724,724, forward strand.
AGGAAACGCTTGGAAAATACCACCAACTACTTGAGCCATACCTTCTGCCCGCAAGCCACGCTTCAAGTCTTTCCCATCAATTTTCTTTTCGCATACTTCTGCTAATGCAAAAAATACACCCGTCGACTCAATCATACTAACAATACCAACGAGCACCATACTAAGTATGGCTGAAAAGTGGAACGTTGGAAGGCCGAAGCGGAAGGGTTCTACCATATGTACCCACGCTGATTTCCCTACCACTGAATAATCTACCAATCCGATAAACGAAGCGACCACTGTACCTATAACGAGTGAAAGCAGTACTGAAATCGTTTTCATATATCCTCTTAAAAATCGATTCAATAACAGGATTGAACCGAGTGTAATACCAGCTAGTATTAGATTCGTCAAACTTGCGTAGCCGGGGGTATCCGGTTGTCCCACAATGTTGCCCATGGCTGCTCCAATGAGTGACGTTCCGATAATGACAACGACTGAACCAGTAACAACTGGCGGGAAAAATTTTAGCACTTTGTCCATAAATTGCGACAAAATCATAATAATAACCCCTGCGGAAATGATCGCTCCATATATGGCTGTAATGCCTTGAGACTGTCCGATGGCGATCATCGGCCCCACTGCCTGAAATGCGCATCCCATTAAAATGGGAAGCTTGATTCCGAAATACTTTCCGCCCACTACCTGCAACAAGGAAGCAATCCCGCATGTAAACAAGTCAATGGAAATAAGGTAGGCAATTTGGTCGGGCGTCATGCCGATGGCCGGCCCTACGATTAGAGGAACGACCACGGCTCCCGCATACATTGCCAATACATGCTGAAAACCTAGAGTGCCAAGCTTCCAAACATTAATTTTTTCCTTCATAAGAGTATTCCTCCTCGGATAAAAGGTTTTCAGCTATTGTCATGATGAATCGATTGCAAATTATGTCGCCTTGGCTTTTTTCGTTTCTATCTCCTCTTGTTTTTCTTCATTAAGAAAGCGAACCGCAAGCGCTTTGTAGAAAGCAATCGAACGAAGATAAGCGGGCACGTCAACCCATTCGTCCGGTTGGTGGGCCAATTTTTCATCTCCCGGTCCGTAAATCAGTGTAGGAATCTCGCTATGTGGATTGAGTACAGAGGCATCCGTATAATAAGATACCCCTGCGCATTGTTCCTTTGTTAGCCCGCGGATTGCAAGGGCATCCTTAATAAGAGTAGCAGCAGGAGATGTAAGTACAGACGTACGATTCAATAGCACCTTGCACTCCGCCTTAAAAGACGGAATACGTAAAGCTATCTCATCAAGCCTAGTATTCAGTTCTTGAACCAACTGATTGTGAGATTGAGGAGGAATGCTACGAATATCTATATGAATAAAGCATTCATCCGGAATAACATTCGTTTGGATACCTCCTCCGATTTGGGTAATTGCCATACTGCTCTTCCCGAGCGGCCGTTTTTCCAGGTGCCATTCTAGCTTGTATGATTCAATCAATTGGATAATATGGCTCATGTAATCGATGGCATTTACTCCCTGTTCTGGCATCGAACCGTGAGCCGTCTTTCCATATGTTTTAACTTCAAGCCAGAGTGCTCCTTTGTGCCCAATAACAACCTTTTCATTTGTTGGTTCTCCAATGACGATGGCATCAATATCATCCATTCCCATCATGTCATGGTAATGACGTGCGCCGCAACTGTCCACCTCCTCTCCGGCGGTCGCCAAGAAAACAATATCTCCTTTAAGCGGTACATTTCCTTTATGAAGTTCTTCTACGGCAAGTAACATGGCTGCCAAGCCGCTTTTCATATCAGAAGCCCCGCGTCCATACAGCCGATCTCCTACCAATTCTCCCCCATAGGGGGGATGGGTCCATGGCTGTTTTCCGGGCGATACCGTATCAATATGTCCGCAAAACATTAATGTTTTGCCACTTGTTCCGCTTCCCTTCAACCGGAGCTCAAAATTGCTCCGGCTGTCCTCTATGTCTACGATTCTTCCTTTCATACCGCTTTGTTCACAGCGCTCCGCCAGCAACTCACTAATCCTGCGCTCATTCCCCGGTGGATTCGATGTATTAATCCGTAACAATTCTTGCAAAAAAGAAACTGGCATGCTCTATCTCCTTCCCAGAACCTGAAGCTTCAAGGACGTCACCTTAAAGCCATTAACAGGAGCCATATCCTGAGAACACGTAGAAACGGCGACCACTACATCTTCAAGCGCCTTTAACTGTACATAATCGCCTGGCTTCGACCATGGCTCTTCAATAATGTAATCCCAGTTCTCGTCCAATTGGTTATTCATGAACCAGTTAATCGGATCAGGAACAGGCCGATTAATAATACCGTTTTGTTTCAACGCCTTTTCTAAGTTGTCATGGCAATTCGGATGTGTTTCATCATTAAAGTCAATTTTATAGCGCCAATAATCGCACGCTGGAAAGAAGAAGTCGTGCCTACCTACTGTATCCTTTACCATTTGCATTAATGGACGACGTCTATTGCTATACAAATAATCGCCTTCCTTCAACCGGATACTGCTTAAGGAAGCTCGCATATGAACAGGGGAGACATACTCATCATGGTCATTATGATTAAAGCAAACGAAATCTCCCACCTGTTTTCCTTCCACATCAATAATAACTAATTCCTCATCCTTGCGAACAAGCACGCTTCTTCCATCATACGGAGGGATGACGACTTCTTCCTTTATATACACGTTTCCTGCAGTTTGAATGCGATTCATATTCTCTTTCCCTCCTAATCCATGAATAATGCTACAGCGCGAATTGGCGAACCTGTACCCTTGCGAATTTTTAGCGGAAGGCCGAAATACAAGAAACGCTTGCCTGCCACTTTATCAAGATTACACAAGTTCTCCGTATTCGTCATTTGGTACTCCCGGCAGACTAAATGACCGGCATATGTCATATCTTTTGGATGGTCGATGGCCGGTGCATCAATGCCGATGTTGACTACGCCTCGCTCTGCGAGCCACTTTGCCGCTTCATAAGTAAGTCCAGTGTGACGGGTCAGCCATTCGTCCGTTCCATATGAGCGATTGAAATGCCCTGTATACAGAAGAACGATATCCCCTTTTTCTATCTGCAGCGAGTGCTTCGCAAGGGCTTGTTCCAAATCTTTAGGCTGAATGTAATCATCCTTCGATACGTGCGAGACATCCAGGCAGACGGACGGACCGTAGAAATACTCCATCGACATCTCATCAATCGTCGGCCCACTCGGATCATACTCATATATCGCATCACTGTGCGTAGGTCCGTGCTCGTTAATAATCAGCGTGTTCGTCGCAAATTCGAAACCGACTTGCTTTTTGGACTCTTCATGCGTGATATGCCGATATACCATTGTTTTTGGGTGCAACGGAAAAACAGGCATCCCGTGAAAAATCTCCTGCGTTAAATCTACAAGTCGAAAACCCATTTCCTTCCTCCTTTATGAGATTACTGTTGGAATCACTGTATACGTATCTACCTCTACCAGACCCATATCTGTAATTTTCCATTCTGGGCTTGTCACCAGAGATACGAATGAAAGGTGCATAAACGGAACATGAATGCCACAGCCTAACTCTTCCTTCGCCTGACGATGCAGCTCAGCGATTTTTTCACTCATCTCTTCTCCACTCAATTCGTCTGTCATCAGTCCTCCGACACGAAGCGGCAAATCGCCTACCACCTTGCCGTCTTTAATCATCGCAATACCACCATCCATTGCAATGACGCGGTTTATTGCCGTCAGGATATCCTCATAGTTCGTACCACATGCGATAATATTGTGTGTATCATGAGCTACACTTTCCGCGATAGCCCCTTCTTTAATTTTGAAGCCGTGTGCAAACGTTTTACCGATGTTCATTGTTCGTCCGTGACGTTCTACTACAAAGATTGGCAGTACGTCCTGCTGCAGGCACGGTTGTATGATCCCGTCCCGTACGTTAAGCGTACATTCTTTTTTGCCTGTCAGATTTTGATCCGGAATAACTTCTAGCGCTCTCACACGAGCTTGCGATCCAGAACCCTGAATGTAGAGCTCTTCGATTTTCAGCGGCTTGCGTTTCACGGAATTTTTCACGGTATCCGGGTATACGTATCTCGGGAGATCGATAACCAGCTTTCCTTTTTCCGCTACTTTTTTGCCGCTAAGATACACTTGCTCAATCGTCATTTGCGTTAAATCACTAATTACCGCGATATCGGCAATTTTTCCTGGAGCGAGTACGCCGATATGCTGGAATCCGAAGTGCGTGGCCGGGTTAATCGTAGCCATCTGAATCGCTTCAACCGGATCTACTCCCTGGGCGATCGTACGTCGTACAATATCGTTCATGTGCCCGTATTTCAGTAGATCTTCCGGAACCATATCATCGGATACGAGCACTGCTCGGCGGGAATCCATACCTTCTTCTGTAATGGCGCGAATACACTCTGCCATATTACGCTGTGAAGAACCTTCACGCATGAACACTGTAATGCCGTAACGAAGCTTTTCCATCATCTCTTCTTTTCCGGTCGTTTCATGGCAAGAAATGTGCGTTCCACCGCTTATGATATGGGCGGCAAGGTCTTCACCATACAACCCGGGGCAATTGCCCTCTACCGTTTTACCGATGCTTTTCGCAAAAGCGACAGAAGCGAGTTGGTCCGTAATGATTTCTGGAGCATGCTTGAATACAGGGCGTACATTCGCAAATCCTTGAATTTCCCCGATCCCTTGAACATACGAATCAGTCAGCAGTTCCTCCATATCTTTTGAATTCACGTCATAACCTGCGGTTTCGAGTCCCGGAACGTCTGGTGTAAGGCAAGGAACCGTATATAGCACACGGTTCGGCAAGGTCTTCGCTTCATCAACCATCGCTTTCATGCCTACCACGCCAAGCACATTACCTATTTCGTGCGGGTCAGCGATAAGCGTAGTCGTTCCGGTAGGAATAGAGAGCCTGGAAAATTCAGTGACAGTCAGCATAGCGCTCTCAAAGTGCATGTGGGAATCGATGAAGCCTGGAGCGATAAATTTGCCTTCCATGTGTTCAACTTGTGTGTTGGGGCCGATTAATTTGGATGCGTCCCCTACCATTAATACATGCTCACCTTTTAGCGCCACATCTGCCACATAAATCTCACGGGTAATAACGTTAATGAAATAACCGCCTTTCAGTACAATATCTGCGTACTGGTTTTCATCAAGTAACGTATCAATAAGCTGACGCCATTGCATAACCTGTTTCAGTGTCTTCGTACTCATATTCAGCCTCCACGCTCAATCTCTATATTGTCAATAATTCCGACGATAGCCGCATCGATAGGTGCTTGACTGTTACGAAATGCTCGGGACGCCATGGAACCCGTCACATACATCACCTTTTCCCCGATGCCTGCCCCAACCGTATCGACAGTCACGACCGGTTGTCCTGATAAACATCCTTCCAAATCAACTGGATGAGTAATTAAAAGTTTTGTTCCTGTTAATTTCTCATCCTTTTTCGTTGAAGTCACGCGACCGATTACTATGCCTATGTGCATGTTTCTTACCTCTCATCGTCTATGGATTTGAATGCCATATTGCCTTGCAAGGTCATCAGCCAAAGGGGTGATGATGGTATCTACGGAAATATGGATGATACTACGATGCTGTTGATGTGCCTCTTCCACATCCCCCCGTGCAATCAAGGGAGCCTGACGGCGTTTCGTACCCGCCTTCCGTACCCATCCGCTCACCTGTCCGGCCTCAAGCAATTCAACTCCGTACCCGCGCAGCTTTTGCAGACGGGATTTCATCTCTGTTTTTAGGAGAGGCGACATTCCATCGTATCCCCGTCGTCCCCAGGCTTTCTGAAACGGATCAGAACCGATGGATAAAGCGCCTACTTTTTTCCCTTGGAATAGCCATTCAAGGAGGAATCGGGAAAAAGGATGGCAATCGTCAAAATTCAAAATTTTCGTAACAAGTGAAGCAGATAATACCGGAATAAATAAATATGAATAATCCGTATCATTCTGTTTCCAGTCCGTGCTTAGAATGATATCGTCTAGTAAGGTCTCATTGATGAGGGACGGAAGGGAATACCGTTCCGTCAGTGCCTCATCCACAATCATTTGCATTCGTATGCCTTCACGTTGAAGCTTCTGTAAGCACTGCATTCCTTCCTCCATGCCGACCATGCTGTAGGAAAGAAGAGTTAGCATCCGGGGATACAGACGATCCAACTCCTCTTTTCGATTACGGTAAAGAAGCGGCAGCAAAGTGTTCTGAATTAGAGCGCTTTGCGTTCGAGACTGCTTCATTCATTTTTACTCTCCTTTTTTAACCAGCAACGCACGCTCTACTTCACTATGAGGTCTCGGGATAACGTGAACGGATACGAGTTCGCCCACACGACTGGCAGCACTCGCACCTGCGTCCGTAGCCGCTTTTACTGCACCTACGTCGCCGCGCACCATTACTGTTACAAGCCCGAAGCCGATTTTTTCATATCCGCAAATCTCCACGTTTGCCGCCTTAACCATTGCGTCCGCCGCTTCTACTGCCCCTACTAGACCTTTTGTCTCTACTAATCCTAATGCTTCACCCATGATCATTTCTCCTATACGTTTATTTTTTTAGACCCAAAACCTACTTCTTTGTGTTTTCGTTCGACTCGCCTTTTTTCTCGATGACAGCTTTGCTTTCCACCGTGGTCTTGTCCTCGACAATACGCTTGTCTTCCTGGGCATTTTTGCCGTCAGACAGATTTGCTGCAGCCGGTGACGCCTCCTTTTTCGGCGAAGGTTTCCCGTTTCGCTTTTTTTCGTTCGAAGCGTCTTCACCCTTCGGCTCATCAGGCACTACAGCCACATCCAGCAAGCCGGTATCTTCGCTCTCTTCCTGCTTTGGAGAAAGTGCGAATAATGGCAGAATTTTATCGTTAACTTCCTGATGAGTCCGTGCGATTACATGGGTCGCAACAACTTTACCTACTTTTTCCGCCTCCATCTTTCCGGCTTCGACGGCGGAACGTACTGCTCCGACATCTCCCCCTAGCTGAATGGTTACACCAAGGGTTCCGTTAACGCCGATTACTTTTTCGACGCCCAGCAGTTCGACACTTGCCGCCTTAAGTGCCGCGTCAGCAGCCGATACCGCCGTAGCATAGCCCTCCGTCTCAATTAAACCTAATGCATATAGGGCCATTTTCTCCCCCCTCTTACACTAACAATTGTTCAATATCTTGTTTTATCTGCTGAACGGCGCTATCTACAATTGAGGGTTGCCCCGTAATGACAAACTCATTTTCTCTAATATCGTACGAAATAGGCATGTCAGAAAACTTTGCAAAACAGCGCTCAAGAAGAGCAATACTATTGAAATAAGAGATATCTTCCACTAATGCCGCGCTTACACCATCCGAAATATTGAGATGCTGTTGTAAAAATCGGGAAGGCTGCTCCACCTTATAAATTTTCTTCGTCTGAATACTTCTCCGATTCAAATCACGATAGGCATCTTCGAGAAACTGCTTCATCCTCTCCCTATCGTTCGAGAACACCTGAACAGCATGAGGTAGAATCTCATAAGAAGCATCGGGAAGTAGCTTGAGCCATTCTTCCATTAAGAAAACAAGTCCATCTCCAGCCTGTTCCCTATTGATGATTCCTGCGCTGCACCCGACCTGGTTCTGCTTGTTCAGCAGTTGGCCTAACATAGAGCTTACGGATGGATAAAACCATACGTACTCTTCACCTCTCGTTTTACCGATTAATCTCGGTTCTTCAGCAGTCGTACTTCCTCGATATCCAGCAACTCCTCGTTGGGTTACTTGTGATATTGCAAGCCGATGAAGAGCGGACAATCGCTGTTCAACCGGTGCATCTGTCTGTATGGAAACCACCCTTTGACTTTCTTGATTCCCCGGGCGAACTTGCGGGGATGAAGAGGACGGGGCCGCAATAGAGCCCAATCGATTCTGCTGCTTTTGCCTTTGATAATTAGGACGAGAAATGTTAGGAATACCCGCCGCCTGTTTACTAGCTCCGCCCTGTATACCGATGCCGGCTAACGGATCTGTTTGTGGTTGTTTCTGTTTTTCACCTTTATACAATACTTCTTCGATTATATTTTTCATCATGTCAGCCAATCCGTCTCACCTCCTCTGCCATTAAAACATTCTTGCCAAATCGGAGTGGGGACGCGGAATAACATTGTACGAGATTAAGGCGCCGTTGCCTTCGTACAGCTCTTTCCCAGCCTCAATCGCCGACTTTACGGCACTGACATTTCCTTCGATAATGACGCAGACCAATCCTGATCCTACTATTTTCATATCTACCAAACGGGCGTTAGCGGCCTTGACCATCGTATCCAATGAAACCACGGCAGGAGTTAGCCCTCTCGTTTCAAACAAACCTATTGCTTCCATCGCTTATATCCACTCCCAAAGCTAGAGGTAATCCTTAACATTAAAGGAGGCGGGAACTGGAATCGAAGTGCGGATAAATCGCTCCTTCTCGGCCAATGGATAGGTAGCATCCATCCCCATTTTAGCCGACACGCCCCGCAAATTATGTGAAGGTTCTAACGGCGAACCCTTCGCTCCCGGAACAATGAACAGATCCGTATCCGCCTGCATGCGGGTCGCGATGGCCCATTCCACATCGGCCGGGTCGAATATGTCGATGTCCTCATTGACAACGACAGTATGTTTTAAATCCTTATCACTTGAAAAGGCTGCCAACAATGCCTGCTTGGCGTCACCTTCTGTTTTCTTCTCAATCTGGATGATGGCATGAAGCCTTGCTACAGAAGTAGCCGTAACATGCACATCCAATACGTTCGGCACCGTCTGCCGCACTGCGTTCAACAAATTCGCCTCGCGCACGATGGACATCGGAATACGCTCTTCAAAGCTCGACGGAAAAATGGTTTGGGCGATGGGCTGATTGCGATACGTAATTGCAGTGAATTCTACAATCGGATTATCTTCCACAACTCCGTAGTATCCTCCCACCTCTCCAAAGGGACCTTCCGGGTAACGCTCATGAGGGAGCATTTTTCCTTCCAGCACGATTTCCGCTTCAGCAAGCACTTCTATATCGACCGTTTTGCACTGCACGACTGGAAGCGAGGCTCCTAGAAGCGCACCGGCGACATCAAGTTTATCCGCATGGAACAGATGAGTGCTGATTTGCGAACTTAGCACCACCGCTGGTACAACTCCGAACATCACCGCAAACTCAAGCGGCTCGTTCCTTGCTTCTAGCGCTCTGTATTGGTTATTTAATTCGGGAGACGTAATGCAAATCGCACATCGATTTCCGCCTAAATATTGCATTCGCCGGATGGAAGTATATCTCTTTCCGCCAGCTGGTTCCTTCACTACCATAACACCAGAAACGAGATAGGGGCCGGCATCTTTCTCATGATATGTGGGTATCGGAAAAAAGTCGTCGATGGAAAATTCTCCGAGTACAACATTATCATGCACCGGTCCTATGGCCGACTTCGTTGTCGGTATAGGATTGACGATGGCGTCGATCAGCCTGGAAACCAGCTGTTCAGGCGCAGCTCCTATTGAATCGGCCAGCGTAATACGATCACCACCGAATCCAGCTACCATGGGCATGTTGTATCCTTTGATTTTTTCAAAGTAAACAGGCTGTTTCCCTTCCCAGGCATTGATTACGGCCCCCAGTTCGTAAAGCGGGTCCACTTCTTTCTTGATGTGAACCAGCTTTTCCGTTTGATCCCAGTAATCGATTAATTGTCGAATGGAGGTCTTCATACTTGGCATCTACTCCGTCATTTATTGTGTAATAGGGGTTTCCCTCCAGCGGGCCAACAGACTATGGTCAATATCAAATGCGTCCAGAATCCGTGCCACGATAAAGTTAACCAACTCCCATATTTCCTTGGGACGATGGTAAAATCCTGGAGACGCCGGCATAATCATAGCGCCGGATTTGCTCAATTTCACCATGTTCTCCAAATGGATTAAGTGAAGCGGGGCTTCTCTTGGAACGACAATAAGTTTTCTTTGTTCTTTCAATACAACGCTTGCGGCCCGGCTCATCAGCGTATCTCCCACGCCATTCGCTATTGCACCTAGTGAGTTCATGGAACATGGAACAATAACCATACCTTCCGTTTTTACGGATCCGCTGGCGACGGCGGAGAAAAGGTCACTGTTATCAAGTACTGTAGCGTATTGCTTCAATGTATCCACATCAATACCGCACTCGAATTTCATAACCTTTCTCCCCATCTCCGTGGGAATGACGAATGTTTCCACATTCAATTGGTGCAAAGCTCGAATCAAGCTATAGGCGTAGAGAGAACCGCTTGCTCCGGTAATTCCTACGATAATTCTCATGTACACGCGTCCTCTCTATGAGCCTTTTCTCGCCTATGCTTTACGCCGAAACGTTCGTTTCCTTTTCCGCCAACTTTTGCTTCATTTGCTCGATGTATTCATCGGTGGAGAATACCTGGCCGAAGATGCCGATATCGCGAAGCCCGGATTCATGCATAACTTCATCTTGTGACGAGGTTCCATCACTGATGCATACTACGTTGTAGCCGTGGTAAAGGGCATCGGAGCCTGTGCTACGCACGCACACGTTCGTCCAAACACCAGTCAGGACAACCGTATCGATGGATTCTTCGCGAAGGAATAGATCCATATCCGTGTAGGAAAATGCGCTGTGGCGGCGCTTCTGCACAATGTAGTCCCCTTTATCTTCTTCTGGACGTAGTTCCGGAATGAAATCCGCTCCCCACGTTCCCCGTACAGCATGAACTGGACGTACGCGGAAGTCAGCGTCATCTTTGCGGTGCCATTCTTGCACATGGATAACCTGGATACCGTTCTCATGAGCAAATTCAATCAGGCGCTGGATGTTCGGAACAATCTTTTCTCCTCCTTCACAACGAAGCGGTGCCTTCGGACCAATAAAGTCGTTTAGCATATCGATAATAACAATCGCATGTTTATTTCCTTTCAACATTGAAAGATCCCCTCTCATTTACACAAAATTTATTTATTTTTGGGTTATATTGCTGAAAATCGGGTAAGGAATATAGTGAAAATTACAATTTAACGCTTTCTTTCTTTTCAGAGCTTTGGCTAACCGCTTTGCTTTCATTTGATTTCGTGAGGTTAATAACCGCATCAAGCTGCTGTGTGCTCTGACGTTTTACATATTGGCCATAGCCTTCCTGACCTACAATGCCTTTGCCGTCTTCGTATACAACGTTACCGCGAACAATCGTCATAACCGGCATGCCTTTCAGTTTAATGTCATGCAGCGGATTGTATTTCGCCATGGAGTACGTCTGCTCCTGATCAATAACATGCTCCTTTTCCAAATCAATGACTGTGAAGTCGGCGTCGCTTCCAATTTCGATAGCGCCTTTCTTCGGATAAATTCCATAGTGGATAGCCGCGTTCCGGCTTGTTACTTCTACAAAACGAGACAAGGACAGTCTACCTTTGTTAAGTCCTTCGCTGACCAGGATTGGCACCATCGTTTCAACGCCTGGAATGCCTGGGAAGCTATTCCAAATATCCGAGTCTTCTGCTGCTTTTTCCGTAGGGATTTCATATGGAGCATGGTCCGTTCCTACGAAATCAATCGTCCCGTCAGCAAGCGCCTGCCAGTGAATTTCATTATCTTCAACGCCTCGTAGCGGAGGAGCGATTTTCGCAAATGTGCCGTATTTGGTCATTGACTCCTGTGCGTTAAGTACGAGATAATGCGGGCATGTTTCTGCCGTGATTTTCACACCGCGCTCTTTCGCCTGACGGATAAGATGAGCCCCTTCTTTCGTGCTCATGTGTACGATGTGCGCCCGTGCGCCTGTTTCTTCCGCATAGCTAATAATCAATTCGATAGCTACTTTTTCAGCCAGCGCTTTACGAGCTTCAGCCCAAGCTGGACCGTCCAGTCGTCCTTCTTTTTTCAGCTTCTCTGTGTAGAAGCTGCAAATGTCATAGTTTTCAGCGTGAACGCCAACCGGCAGACCTGTCTCTGCCACTTTATAGAAAATCTCCAGCAATTCTGCATCAGATACTTTCGGGAATGTAGGAACCGACGGAGTCATGTAGGATTTGAAAGCAACAACCCCCGCTTCCTTCTGTCCCCACACATTATCAAGCAGTCCTTCACGTACATCTTCACCAGTCATGCCTCCCCAGAAGCAGTAGTCGATATACGCTTTATCTTTAATCGGGTCAATTTTTGCGTAAAAGCTCTCTTCACTGCGTACAGAAGGTTTGCTGCAGCACGGCATATCGATTATAGTAGTGAGTCCTCCCGCCGCTGCTGACATCGTACCTGTGGCAAATGTTTCACGATGGGTGAACCCCGGGTCCATGAAATGCGTATGCGGGTCAATACATCCCGGAACGACAAGCTTTCCTTTCAAATCAATAACATTTTTGGCTTGAAGGCCATTAATCGAATTGACAAAACCGACGATTGTCCCATTCTCTACGAGGATATTAGTCTGGACTTGTCTATCTCCCTGAGGAATATTCGCATTTTTCAGTATTAAATCCATGTGCTTTCTTCTCCTCTCTTTTGCTCATAAATTTATAAATTCAGAAGCAGACGCATCCTATGCGCGCACTTGCTCCGGAACTATCCCATTATCGTGTTCTTCTTCCTTCTGCGTTTCCTGAATGCCTTTCGTACCGTTCAGGAATAAGTTCAATACAATCGCTGTGAGACTTCCCATGACGATTCCGTTTTCTAAAATAAGACGTGCTCCTTCTGGAAAACTGTCAAAAATCTTTGGTGCAACTGTAACCCCTAGCCCAAGGCCAACGGACAGCCCTACTACAATCAAATTTTCATTTTTGCTAAAGTCAGTCTTAGCCATCATGCGTATACCCGAAGCAACATTCATTCCGAACATCGCCAGCATCGCGCCCCCTAATACCGGAGATGGAATACTCGTCGTCATCGCTCCAAACTTCGGAAAAAAGCTCAGCGTGATGAGGATGATGCCAGCTGCGATTGTAACATTCCTCGTTTTCACTCCTGTCAATGCAAGCAAGCCTACATTCTGAGAAAATGTCGTATAAGGGAAAGTATTAAAAATACCCCCTAGTGTTACTGTTAATCCTTCTGCCCTTAGCCCTTTCTTAATATCTTGTGGACCTATTTTCTTCTCACATACGCCTGAAGCTGCAATGAACACTCCCATTGATTCCACCATACTGACGATAGAAACGAGCGCCATAACGATAATCGCAGGGATATAAAAAGTAGGGTATGCAAAATAAAACGGTTGAGGCACGTGAATCCAGGGTGCCTGCTCTACTGTAGAATAATTGGCGATACCCAAAAGATTGGCAACAATAGTAGCGCCTAGTACCGAAATAAGTACAGATACCGCTTTCATATATCCATTAAAAAATCGGTTAATGGTTAGAATGCCTGCCAGCGTGATACCGGCAAGAAACAAATTAAGCGGATGACCGTAAGTAGGAGAATCAATCCCTCCTGCAGCGGTATTGATAGCGACCGGAATAAGTGTCAAACCGATAAGCATAACCACTGTTCCAGTTACGATAGGCGGAAAGTATTTAACAACCTTGCTCATAAAAGAAGCCAATATCATCACGATGATTCCAGAGGCAATCACCGCACCATAGATTGCGCCTATTCCCTGCGATGTGCCGATCATAATCATCGGACTTACCGCCGTAAAGGAACATCCCAGCATAACCGGAAGCTTATTCCCTACATATCTACCACCGATAGCTTGAATCAATGAAGCTACACCTGCCGTGAACAAATCAGCTGAAATTAGATACGCGATTTGCACCGAGGTTAAACCAATGGCCGGTCCGACCACAAGAGGTACGATAACCGCACCGGCATACATGACAATCATGTGTTGGAATCCTAATAAACCTAGCTTCCAAACGTTTAGCTTCTCCAAGTTACTTCGCCTCCTCCCCCCTTCTATTTATCCCTCCTAAGAATACAGTGCGCTTTGCTTCTATCTTCTTTCATCCTTGTCTGCGGCGTATTTCTGGCACCACCTCCTTAAAAATGAGAACAAAAAAAGCCGTAGAAATAGAAGTGAATCCTATTTCTACGGCTTCCAGCATTTTCGTAAACGAAAACAATAGCTACCGCTTCATATTATAGAAATCGCAGGAGAAGAACTACCTAATTGGACAGCTCAACCCCGGCATATAGCTAAAACAATGTTATTGACTTTCAAAATGAATGACCGTTACAGCTAATTCTGTTTCAGGATCATAATCCTTTAGGATCGCAAACACCTTAAGGCCGAAATTCTTCTCCATTTGCTCTTTTAATCTTGATTTAAACTCTTTTATTAATGCGGCGTGAACATGAACCGTCAGGTCATCGAACTTTCCTTGAAGAAAAGTCAATCCCGGCACTCTCTTATGTTCACCATAAATCACTATCTTATCTTCCAATACATCGATTTGCTGCTTGCGAACTCCTACGCCGTACATTTCCTGATTTACGCTGTTGTACAACTGGGTTACCCTTCTTTTGAAAAGGTTATCATATTTAAGCAACGCTGAATCCATTGGTCCTTCACCCCATCGACTTCTAGTTCATCCCAAGTGTCAACGTGATAATTTGTTGCCTTCTCTCTATATTTTTAATTTATCAGAAAAGTTTGTAATAGTCAATACTTTTCTGATTTTTTCAACAAGAAAAAGAACTTCCCGTCGAACAACCCCAGTTTTTAGCATTTTTCATTCTCTTATCCCTACTTTACTTTTCCGTACACTATTTTGTCAACACAGAGAGGAGCGCGCGGGGTTACTCCATACCCTGCCGAGCTTTTCTCCTTGGCGGGTGCTACGATATATACGTTCGCCCGCTCATGCAAACACTCCACCAGCTTCCGTATACCCAATGCATGGATGCCATCATCATTCGTGATTAATATCGTACACAACACCTGTTCACATCCCTGATATTCCGTTTACTTGACCGCTGTAGCAGTCGGTTTATTCACCTGATGAATGGCACGGCCAAGTGCACTCTCCGCAGCTTCCATGACAATCTCCCCAAGCGTCGGGTGAGCATGGATGGTCTGACTGATTTCCTCAAGCGTTATGCCTGCTTCAATCGCCAACCCTAGCTCTGCAATTAAGTTGGAGGCCTCCGGTCCGACGATTTGCGCTCCAAGAACGGTACCTTCCTCTTTATCAGCGATGATTTTCACGAACCCTTCCCCGGCGTTCAGAGAAAGAGCACGACCGTTGGCTGCATAGGGAAACTTCCCAGTAACAATGCTGCGTCCCTGCTCCTTTGCCTCCGTTTCGCTGATCCCAACACTTGCGATTTCAGGATCGGAGAACACTACTGCAGGAATGACCCGATAATCAACGGTACTGTCGAGCCCAGCAATCGCTTCGGCGGCCACTTTCCCTTCATAGGAAGCCTTATGAGCCAGTGCCACTCCTGCTACAATGTCACCGATCGCATAAATAGTAGGCACACTCGTTCTTCCCTGTTCATCTACACGCAATAGTCCGCGCTCCGTATGTTCAATGCCTATCTGATCAAGCCCGAGAGCTTCAAGGTTCGGCCTACGTCCAACTGTTACGAGCAAATAATCCGCCGTCACTTGCTGTGCTTCCCCTTTATGCGTAAATGTAACTGTTACCGCCTCGTTCGTTTGCTCCGCTGATTCTGCCATAGCCTGAGTAAACACTTGGACTCCCAATTTTTTGAGTGTACGGCTGACGAAACGTGAAGCTTCCTTTTCGAAACCAGGGAGGATAGCATCCGTCCCTTCAATAATCGTTACCTTTGTTCCAAATTTAGCATACGTTTGTCCAAGTTCAATTCCGATGTATCCGCCACCAAGCACGATCATGGTTTGGGGAATTTCATCGAGAGCAAGCGCCTCCGTAGAAGAAAGGATGCGACCACCGTATGGAAACGCCGGTAATTCAATCGGACGCGAACCCGTCGCAATAATGCAGTGCATAAAATGGCACGCTATCGTTTCTTCTCCCTCGATTCGCACCTCATTCGGACTTAGAAAAGAGGCCCGCCCCGTTAGCTTTTGCACCTTATTCGCTTTCAGCAAGGATTGAACCCCAGAGGTCAGCTTATGGACGATACCGTTCTTCCATTCTTGCACCTTGGTGAAGCTCACTTTTGCTTCTCCCGCTTCAATTCCAATACTAGCCGCTCCGTTTACCACTTCAAGCTGATGAGCGGCGGAAATGAGTGCTTTGGATGGGATACATCCCCGATTTAGGCATACGCCGCCTAGTGCATCTTGCTCAACAATCGCTACATGCTTCCCAAGCTGGGCTGTTCTGATTGCCGCCGTATACCCGCCCGGTCCCGCTCCGATTACAAGTACATCTACTGTCACTTTCACTGTAACTCCCTCCGTTGACTCGTATTTTTGACACACAAAAAGGACAGGGGAAAAAGCAGGCTTGTCCTACCTTTTCCTCTGTCCTTTTACCTGAGAGTTTGTCTTCCTTAGATGCAGGAAGCATTCCCCGTGGGTGGCAATTGCTCTCTCCAGAGGTGCGTCCTATTGCGGTTCACTTTACCTGAGAGATTCTCTCCCATGGATTTTTGGGAGTTGCTCCTTCGGTGCCAGGCAATGCGCCAGGTCTCTCCCGCAACAGTCATTCGCTTATGAAAATGCTAGATTATGTATTATGATATCCACCAAGAAGTTCAAAGTCAACAAACTAATCAAAATAAAAATAATAATTAGAATATATTTCGCCGTATTTATGCAAGCAATACCACAACGATAGACTATAATGAATACATTATCTTAATATACGAGAATATAATAAAAAATGGGAGGCAACCATGAAAGTACGTACATCAGCAAAAGCGCTTATCGTGCAAAACAACAAAGTTTTGCTCGTTAAAATGAGAGATGATAGAGGCATTTATTACATCATGCCTGGAGGGGGACAAGAACACGGAGAAACGTTACCACAAACACTTCGCCGCGAATGCCTGGAAGAGTTGGGCATGGACGTACATATCGGTTCTCTTCTCTTCGTACGCGAATATATCGGAAAAAACCATGAAAATGCATTGCTACATAATGATATTCATCAGGTAGAATTCATCTTTTCTTGTCGCCCTGCATCCCTTCCCTCCGCTCCTGCCGAGCCGGACAACGGACAAATCGGCTCAGGTTGGCTAGATATAGCCAACCTGTCTAACTATCGGCTGTATCCAAAGCAGCTTCTTTCCATCCTGGAAAACAAATGGCATACTCTAGAAAACAAGAACGGGGAAGACTTCCCCGCTTATGTTGGTGATATGAACTAGTATAGGGGCAGGCTTTCCAAATAGAGGAGGGCCCGCCTCCTTTTCTCTTTATATGTGCAAACTATATGATTTCTTGCTCCTTCATTGCACGAAAAACACGTTCCGGCGTAGCGGGAAGGTGACGCAGACGCACACCGGTGGCATCATACAACGCCTGAACGATAGCCGGGATAATTGGAATCATGACAACCTCGCCAATTCCCTTTGCACCATACGGTCCACTCGCCTCCGCCTCTTCTACAGGTATCGTCTCGATTATCGGTGTTTCCTTGAACGTCGGAAGAATATAATTAGTAAAATTAGTCGTTCTGTGAACCCCTCCTTCCATTACGGTATCTTCGTATAACGTATAACCGATCCCCATCACAGCGCCGCCTTCAGCTTGCCCTTCAAGTCCTTGCCTGTTAAGAACTCGACCGCAATCCGGTATTGAGACCACACGGAGCACGTCCGTTTCCCCTGTTAACATATCTACTTCCACCAGCACTACATGTGTAAGATAACCATACACGTAGTGAGGCATACCTGCTTTTTTCCCGATTTGCTTTTTTGCTGTCGGTACCATGAAATGTCCTTCTACCCTCATGTTCTTTCTACATTCATAGAGGTGATTATATACATGAGCATATGTCACGCTCTTTTCCAGCGTATCCTCCGGCGATAAGACGCACCTTATTTTTCGTATTTGATAAATAAGACAGACACTCTGGCACGGATGCAGGCGTAATTATCTCTATTTCCGAAACTCGCATGTTTGGCCTCCTTTTTCATAGTCTGCAGGTGTATTGAAATTGTACAGTACAGATGGGTCAGTCATGGGCACATGTACGATCTCGGTGTCATATTTTCGAATAATACTTTTAACACCCTGGCACTCCTCTGAGATTTCGCGCAAGTCAGGCAAAAGCTCGGTAGAAAATAGCACCGGATGCCCCCGTCTTCCCTGGAAAACAGGGAGGTGAATTTTCCCCTGTAACCGCTGATGCGAATCGATCAGTTGATTAATCGAGTTGCTAGGAACGGGCTGATCGACATTAACGAGCAAGACTGCTCCGCATTCAGAATCGAGCGCAGAAATCCCTCGTATAACCGAAGCGCTCTTTCCCTGCTCCCATTGCCTGTTTTTTATTACATGAGCCCCTTCTTCTGCAAAGGCTTTCTGTAACGGGTCCATGTTCTCTACGGTTCCGATGCCTTCTATGGTCGTTATCTTTTTGCCTTCCACTTGACCTGTAAGAATAAGACAGGAGCATACCGCTTCTCCTTCCAATATGATGGAGCAACTGCCGCACTCACCTTTTCCACAGCATTCTTTACTTCCTGTAAGATTGAGGTCGTCCCTAAGAACATCCAACAGCGGCTTTGCCGGATAGGTTGAGACATTCACCGTTTGACCGTTTACTGTAAAAGCAATGGACTTCATATCCATCTCCCCCTTCCACATTTAATAAAATCGACTTCTCAAAACACAAAAAACGCAGCTAAAAAAAATCCTAGCTACGAGAAAAAATCGCATAAAGCGGCTTTTTCTCGTAGCTAGGAAAGTTTGTGGCTTCCAGTAGAAACCCCCAATCCATATTGTTGAGGTTATACGAGCAATCTTTATATAATTTTGTTAAAATTTTTATTATTTAGACTTTATTTTACATTGTTCTTGTTTTCAAATCTTTTATTTTCTTATTTATAGCTGTTTTAACTGATTATATTAGGTAGATATTTATATACTCACTTTTTCTCTTATTTTCTACCGGAACTAAATTTTGACAAACTGTAAAAAATTCTTAAAATTCTAAACAGGTGTTATTTTACAGAAACAAAAATATTTCAAAAGTATATACTCGTATAATTCCAACAATAGGGGTTGGAACTATCTAGTGGAAACCGTAAATTTCCTAGCTACGAGAAAAGGTATCCCTGTGTGCCTTTTCTCATGGCTAGGATTTTTGCTGTTTAAGGAGGTGAGAACCATGTAAGCGTTTTAAAAAATTGCAAGGAGGAGCGCTGGATAAGGGAAAACGAGAGCACGAGGTAAAATGAAAATAAAGGAGGATGAAAGCATGTCGGTAAATCCCGAAGCAAGTCCCCAATTGGAAGCGCTACCTAACGAACCGAAGAATACGAAAACGTCCTGGCTAGACAGACAATTTAAGCTATCTCAACGCAATACAACTGTGAAAACCGAACTGATTGCAGGGCTTACTACATTCATCGCTATGAGCTATATCATCTTTGTCGTTCCTGGAACGCTTTCGGAAACCGGTATGCCAAAAGAAGCAGCGATTGCCGCCGTTATTTTCTCAAGCATTATCGCTACACTGCTGTATGCAGTGCTAGCTAACATGCCTATTGCTGTCGCTCCCGGACTGGGACTAGTCGCATTCTTTACGTATACGGTTGTTCTCGGTATGGGGTTGACATGGCAAACGGCATTAGGAGCTGTATTTATATCAGGGGTTACTTTCTTTATCCTTGCTATAACAGGAATCCGGAAGAAAGTCATCGAGTCTGTACCGGAAGTCTTACAATCGGCAATCGGGGTTGGAATTGGCTTATTCATCACCTTTATCGGAATGAAAAACGCGGGTATTATTGTTGCGAGTGAAGGAACAACGGTCGCTCTTGGAAAAATTATAACGCCAGGTCCCATTCTAGCAATCGCCGGTCTCATCCTTGCCGCTGTTTTAACGGCACGAAACGTAAAAGGGGCTTTAATCCTTAGCATTCTCGCTACCACAGTGGTTGCTATGATTGTGGGTGCAGTACAAATGCCAAAAGGACTTGGAGATGTTATCTCTTTCTCTATACCTAGCCTGTCAGATACATTCCTACAGATGGACATTAAAGCAGCGATCGGCTATGGTATCATCTCCGTTATTTTCTCGTTCACCATCGTTGAGGTCTTCGACAACACAGCCGCATTGATCGGCTTGACGAGAAGAGCCGGATTAATGGATAAAAACGGAAAAATCGAAAATGTTAACCGAGCGTTTGTCGCTGATGGATTGGCTACGATGAGCAGTTCTTGCCTTGGAGCAACAGCCATGAACCCTTACCTTGAGAATACTACAGGAATTGCTGAAGGTGGAAAAACGGGACTTACCGCTCTGGTCGTTGCGGGCTTGTTCCTGATTGCACTTCTGTTCGCACCATTAGTCGCAATCGTTCCTCCCTTCGCTACCGCTCCTGCTCTCATTCTGGTAGGCGCCTTCATGTTTACGGAAATTACACGCATTAATTTTGATGACTTTACCGATGTTGTACCGGCTTTCTTGACCATCATCATGATGCCGCTTACATTCAGTATTGCTGAAGGCCTAGCATTTGGCTTCATTTCCTATAGCCTATTGAAAGTTCTGACAGGCAAGGCAAAAGAGGTCACCTGGACGGTGCATATTATCAGTATAGCATTTTTGATTAACTTTTTCTACCATGGCTAGGCCCTATGAACAATAATTAGACACAAACTACTAGAGAGGAGAAAGTTATATGTCATCAATTCTAATTAAAAACGCACAGATTATAACGATGGATGAAAACGAAAGCATTTTGAAAGGTGATATGTACATCGAAAACGATTGTATCAAAGAAATCGGACCGAACCTGCGCTATGACAATGTCGAAAAAGTAATCGACGCTACAAATCGGGTTGTTATCCCAGGCTTCATCCAAACCCATATTCACCTTTGCCAAACGCTGTTCCGTGGACAGGCCGATGATCTCGAACTGCTTGACTGGCTCAAGAAGCGGATTTGGCCCCTCGAAGCATCTCATGATGAAGAATCCATCTACTACTCTGCTATGTTAGGTACGGGAGAACTCATTCAGAGCGGGACGACCTGTGTTGTAGACATGGAGACGGTAAACCATACGGATTCCGCGTTACAGGCCATTGCACAGAGCGGCATCCGCGCTCTATCAGGTAAAGTCATGATGGATATGGGGGGGGAAGTACCGGACCTCTTACACGAAAAAACAGACGCTTCCATTCAGCAGAGTGTCGACTTGTTAGAGAAGTGGCATAACCATGATAACGGACGTATCCAGTATGCTTTCTGCCCTAGATTCGTTGTATCATGCACAGAAGAATTGCTTACGAACGTACGCGATTTGGCGATTCAATACGATACAATGATTCATACCCATGCTTCCGAGAACCGTTCAGAAATCGAATTGGTAGAAGCGGAACGCGGCATGCGAAACGTCGTATATTTGGATCACATCGGGTTGGCGACCGAGCGCCTTATTCTTGCTCATTGCGTTTGGCTAAATGAGGAAGAGAAACAAATCATCAAGAAAAGAAACGTGAAAGTCGCCCATTGTCCGGGCTCCAACCTGAAGCTGGCATCCGGCATTGCAGACGTACCCGACATGCTTGACAAAGAAATTCACTTGAGCTTAGGCGCAGATGGTGCACCTTGCAATAACAGTCTCGATATGTTTAATGAGATGCGTTTGGCAGCTGTTATCCAGAAGCCCGCACATGGACCGACGTGCATGAACGCGAAGGCCGTGTTCAGAATGGCTACGATTGGCGGAGCCAAAGCCATTGGTCTTGATTCCCAAATCGGCAGCCTTGAAGTTGGAAAAAAAGCAGACTTGGCTATCTTGAACCTTAATAAGTTCCATGCCTATCCTGCTGCAGAAGTGGACATTATTTCCCGTATCGTCTACTCGGCCTCCAAGGCAGATGTAGAAACAACGATTGTTAATGGTAAAGTATTGATGGAGAATCGCATTATGCGTACAATTGATGAAAATATCGTATTAAGTGAAGCTGACCGCTCCATTAAGCGCTTGCTGAAACGTCTGCCTTCTATCGTTACTGTCTAATGGATGCTCACTGTCCGTATCTTAGTGGAATGTTCCGTTAATAAGAAAAACTCGCGGGCGTTGCTGCTCGTTCTTTTTCCACAAAGAAGCTAAACAGCCGCTTTGTGGCCCTTATGCAGCTCTGCTGCGCAAGCAACGTTTGGCACACGCCTCGCGCGTTTTTCAAATGATACGCTCAGACAAAAAATTACACGCTATACGCGCATAACTCGAATTTTCCGTAATCGTCCACTTCGCTGACGATGTGAATACAGGCTTCTCCCATTACTTCCGGGCTGATTTCGTTAATCCATTGAAGCGCCTGTTGCTCGGCCTCCTTCTTGTCGGTCCCCCACACGTAGAAGAAATCTCTTCCAGGCATGCAATCTTTAAAAGCAGGATGATTCTTCAGGCGCATGACTGTACAGGGATCGACAACGAAAGCGAATTTTTTATCCTTTGAGCAGCGTTCATTTATAGCAATATTACGTAATTTCATGACAATTTCCTCCACCTCTTCCATTCTATACACCATATAAGAAGGGACGTTTTTCTGTTGGGTTAGTACACCCTGGTAGTGTACATCAATATGGTCTTTCAATTTGGAAGGATGGTCAATTTGTTTTTCGATAAGGAATTCTCCTACGATGCGGATAGAAGAAATCTCTTCCTGTGTGCCTTCCCAAAGGCGTTCATATATCAGTTTGGCATGCGCTAGAGCTTCCTGCTCGTTTTCAGCCCAAACATAAGCATATTCTTGACCATGCTGCTCAAGAAATGTATTGTCTTTTCTTTTTCCAGCTAGATTCCTGTCCAGGTCCCAGGCATACAGTGTTTGGTTATGGGGCGACTTTATGTTCATTGTACAACTCTCCTCTTGTTTGCCAATATTATTTATTTCTATTAATTTTAAAATATTAAATTATTCAGAACAAGTCATAGTTTTATGTATTATCAAGGGTGTTGATTATCCAGTACGATCCAGAGTGGATAGCCACCACACCGTGCCTCAAACGGGCGTCAGTTCGTCTCCCACACGGAAGCGTAGAGGGCCGCTTTTTGCCCTGGCCAGACGGAACCGCAAAGCGGCGGTGCTTCCTTCTTGCGAGAAAAAGACTAGGAAAGACGCCGACGCGTGCATCTTCTTTCTTCCACCTTATGGATAATCAACAGGTGTGATGTATTATGATATAAATAAAACATGGAGGCATAATGATGCCATATTACGCTGCAATTATGAAGACCGTTGATAAAGAACAAGATAAGATGGTTCGTACCGAACACATTGAATATTTAAATCATCTTATTGAGGAGGGAAAAATTTTTGCTAAAGGGCCTTTCACAGATGGGAGTGGAGGGTTGATTATTTTTCATGTAGCATCTTATGAAGAAGCAAAACATCTCACAGATCAGGACCCGGTAACAAAAGTAGGAAGCCGTATATTCGAGATAAAGGAATGGAAAAGCAGCCTAATCGCTAAATAATCGTGAAAGACAAAAGACGCCGATCTGGAGGCCGCTGATATTGTTTTCCGTTCTTCTCTTCCATCTTTCGTCAGAAAAGAACGAATGAGCCTCCGTATTGAACTTGAGGAACCACATCTGGGGAAAACAACCATGGATGCACGGTCCCTATCTTCGCTTGTCAACGTCTGCACAGGCGTTGACACCCACAAGTTCGTCGAGCATTTCCTTACCGTTGTCTCATAGCCATATCGAAAAAAGAAAAAGCTGCCGAACATACAACTCGGCAGCTTCCCCTTCTTATTGTTGGGCAATGCCCAATAAGTCTTCGATTTTCGGTTTGACGTTTTTGAATCCCTTATCCCCGGCAGCCCGGTAGACAAGCTTGCCTTCATTGTCGAACAGGAAGAATGCAGGCACAAACTGATTCTCGAATGCATCGGTCATGGCGTGCGTATTATCTACCGCCACTGGCTGCACGATGTTGTACTGCTCGATGTCTTTTTTAACTTTCCCGACATCAAGATCGCTCTCCTGCTTCGGCATATGAATGCCGACAACTTTCAGGCCATGATCTTTGTATGCGTGGACATAAGATACGACTTCATCCATTACTTCATGGCAGATATGGCAGGATACCGCCCAGAAGTGGATAAGCACTGGATGTCCCGCCAAATCCTCCGGCTTAAAGCCTTCGTCGTTGAACCATTCCGTTGCTCCGTCAAGCGAAGGCATCGGGGTTTTCAATCTCATTGGCATACGAATCGTCCTCCCGTTTTTACAGCATTTTCATTCCTGGTTTCCAATTAGCCGGACACAGGCCGCCTGCCTGCAATGCTTGCAGCACACGCAACGTTTCTTCCACGGAACGTCCTACGTTATCATCCGTTACGACTTCATACTTCAATTCGCCTTCCGGATCGATAATGAACAGACCGCGCTGTGCCACACCTTTCTCTTCTACTAGAATACCATAGTCACGCGCCACTTTGTGGGTCAAATCGGCTGCAAGTGGGAAATTAAGCTCTCCAAGTCCGTTCTCATCACGTGATGTATTAATCCATGCACGATGCGTATACACGGAGTCAGTGGACACACCAAGAATCTCGGTATCAAGCTCAGCGAATTGTTCATGCGCATCGCTTATCGCTGTAATCTCGGTTGGGCATACGAATGTGAAGTCCATCGGATAGAAAAACAGAATCAACCATTTTCCACGATAGTCTTCAAGCGATGCTTTGCTGAATTCCTTTCCGTTTCCAAGTACTGTGTCCATCGTAAAATCCGGTGCTTTCTTACCTACTAAACGTTCTGCCATACTGTAAATCCCTCCAGAAATAGTATTAGCTTTGCAGCCATGTTCTTATGCTAACAAATGACGTTAACATAAGCTTAAATCACAATTTTCCACATACTAACGTACCGGTTTCGGGTGTCGTCGCTGCACCATTCTTTCTCTGCGCTTTTCTCGCTTCAGCTCAATCAGCTTTCTTGCCTCAATGCGATGAATTTTCATATTGGACAACCCCTTTCCGGTTATTGTTTCTTATTAGTTATTATCCCTTACATAAAATGATTATAATTTAGAAATGAAAACAAGTCAATATCTTTTCTTATTATGTAACAGTTATCGCAAATAATTTCTTTAAATACAGCTCTATCCGTTTGAATTTATACAGTAGGGGTAAAATACAGTTGAATTTTCTGCTTCTATAGCATCACATACTACTACATTAGCAAATTAAACCTTTGTGAGTTGATTTGCTCAATGGACATACTTTTTCCTTCCAGTTAAACGGTAAAGAAATAGAAAAAGGGCAGACGATTCTTGGCGCCGCTGAGCGGCACGACTGTTTCATTCCTAATATTTGCTATCATTCACAGTTAGGTTAGATGCGCCCTGCGATCCGGCGCCAGTAGTAACAAGAAAGCTTCTTGAACTACTGGCTAATATTTCATTGATTATTACTTATATTTATTGGAATCCCTACTTCACCAAGAGCATGATTGTTTGCATCCTTTGCAATTCTGTTACGGCAAATTTATAACTTCCTTCCATTAAGTGTAAAACTCTGTTCGGAACTTGATCTATATGCGAATGTTCAAACTTGCGTTTATGTCCCGATAATGATGTGCCTTACAACTCGGACACCACCATTCACGCAGGTTAAGATTTTTCAGTACGACCGTACCATTTCGCTTTGTATTCAAGCATGGTTCTGAATTGATACCAAGGCACTTTGCTAATGGCTTTTGCTCGTCTGTGATTCTTCAGCATGTTCGATACCTGCAAATCTTCAATCGCAATGATGTCGTGATTTTTGACAATATGCGTTGAAATTTTTTGCAAGTAGTCTGATCGTTGCATTTAAAATACGCCCTTTCACTTCTCTTGATTTCGCCAAGCAAACAGTTCGTTTACGTTTTCCAAAGCAGTTGTTAGAACGAGTAGATGCTTACAAAGAGCAAAAAGGTTTGGGTACTCGTACACAAACGCTTTTTCATTTACTTCAAGTGATACTTGAAGAGTCGGCTCATTGACTTGTCGAAAGACATGCCTTATTCGAAGTCGATTCATCCCATGATTAAAATCACGAGTGTTCTCAGCTAATTCATAAAGTTAGATATATGATGGTATAGTGATTAAAAAATATTAAAGAGGTGAGTTTTATGGTAAGAAGAAGAAAAATAGCCTTCTAAAATTAAAAACACATATATTTTAGGAGGCTATTTTAACGCATAGGAGATGTATACCTGATGAAACAAAACAAATATGATGTTCCAAATTTCTTTTCTGCATATAAGCAAATGCCCCAGTAATGAAAGACGAGGATCGAAGACCTATGTTCTTGATTATTTCAACAGAAAAAGAAAGTTCTTCAAACTGACAGGGATATATTAAATCTTTTATGTGAGCGTTTTTAGTTTACCCTTTCTTGCCCCTGATTAAATGATTCAAACCAACCCGCTAACAATGCTGTGTCGAATTGTTGGCGGATTGGTTACAGCTTCGAAATTGATTAACTATATAATGCTGGAGATTATTTATTCTCTAAATTATCCAGAGCGGTACTTGAAACATCAAATTCACCTCATGCTCTAACATACAGAAATGCGAAACTTGTACACTTGTACCGTTTTCTTTCCCTTTCCTCTATCATACTATATGGTATCCCACTATCGTATAGGAGTGCATATAGCATGGATATTAACGCGATTATTAAAATTGTGAAAGACATTCCGAGAGACAAATGGACAGATGAGAGGACCGTAAAAGCCGCCATCAGAAAAGCGGGAAGAACGTCCGGAAAGAATTTCACTGAAGCAGAACTAAACAAATACGCCCAGCAGTTCAAACAACTCGCAAAAAGTCGTTCTCCACTGTCATTGATTCCCCTGCTGCTGAAAAATGGTATTAGCATGGATCAAATCAATGAAATCCAGAAAAAAATGCGTTCTAAATAATCGTCGTATATTCCCCCTTCTTTTACGACGGCTTTTTATGTTTGATGCAATACGAGATAGTTAAGAACGGGATACCGAATATCCACATCCGGTGGTCCGCATATAAGCTTTCTTCCTCACCGGACCGAACATGAAATGTCTCGTTCAAAGGGAGACGGAGGAAAAAATAGGGGAAAACATAGTAAATGCCTTCGTCCCCTTTTATTCTGTTACCGGGTACACTGGTAAGTATGAGTCCATCTGTCTCATCATGCATGAGGCGCAACACACCGGTCATATTTCCGCAGGGCAGCGGCAAGGCGATGTTCATGTACGTTTCTGCTTCATACGTATGATGCGAATAGGCAGCTACAAAAATCGTTTTCCCGGTAACGCAGTCCTTTCGTATCCAGGCCCGTACATTCTGCCGCCCATCACGTTCGCTATTCACCGGAACGATTGTACCTTCCATCACTTGCTCTTCTTCATCATTCAACGGAAGATTCAACTGCTCGATTTTTTCCGCCACCGGTTTATATAGCCTGGACAAAAAAGCGAAACCACGTAGCCACCTGACTCTGGCCGTTAACTCATAGGTAAGCGTCCGTTCGTAAAAATCCCGGATACAGACATGTAAGCGGGACGGTTGGAACTGCCGGTTTTCATACATAGAGAAGTCGTCAACTAGACCACGGACAGGCTTGCGAGATGTATCTAGCCACCCGGCTTGTTCCAGAAACTCTGCACCAATTTTCCACTGTCCATATAGTCGGCTATACGGTATACCAGAAGCAGAGGTTCGCGCTTCAGGTCGAATACTGGTCCAGGCCAGCAAGCCTAGGAAAACAAAGCCGAACGTGTTCCCTGTCCCGTGAATAAGCACCATTGTCGGGATAGAAACCCATTGGATTCCAAATCCTCTTCCAATGCCGTAGCTAACCGCAAATCCCATGGTTAGCAAAAGAGAAAGCGAAGAAAGCGCCAAGCTCGCTTTTGTAAATCCCCCCTTCTTTTCAACACATATCATTCGGAAAGTGTAGTAGACATACACGAGTAGGCAGCAGGCAAAAAATATAACTGCGAGCCACTCAACAGTACGCGAATATGTAATACCGACTGCGATTAGCAAAGGACTGATAACATTTCCTGCAGCCATCCAACGGTACAACTTCGTCTTCTCCATCGTGCGACCTAACAGTCCAGTGAAAATCGGAACAGCCAGCGAAGAATAATGAAAATGAATGGCTGTTAAAAGAATAATAAGGCTACCAAAATTCATGACATCAAAACCGAAGCGGTGGGCCGCAAACCAGAAGCCCCCCAGCGTCATATACATCAACCCGGCATCAATACAAAACTCCTCAAGAAAGTAGAATCCTCTCTTCAGAAAACGAAGCAGTCCATATAAACCGATGAGACACGTAAACAACACCCAGCTGAGTGAAAGCAAACCAGCCAACTTTCCCGCAGGATATGCGAACGATAATGTACCGATGACTGCCATTGGCAGATGCAGACGCACTATCATCCGATATAAGCGGGAGGTTTCTCCGTCCCGTCCCGGATGCTCCACTACAAACAAGGCGAGCGGGACCGTAATGAAAAAGGCGAAAAGCAGTAACCTTTCAATATAACCGAGAGGAAATAGCACAAGGCTCCCTATCCATAACACGAATCCAACCAGCAACCGGGCCTTCGTTTCTCTTCTCATATGTGTCTCTCCCTTTACTCCCTTTTTCGCTCTTTTACAGGTACAACGCGATCGGGAATCTCCTCTGGTAACACATGTACATATTCGGTACGGAATGTCCCTTGATATTCAAACAACGTTCCTACTATCGGATTTCGGACCTGAACGTGGATAAAGAATTCATTCGTCTCATCAAGAAACCGTTCCGTAACTATCGCTTCCGCACGTAAAAATACGGGCAACGGAATCGTCAAATCTCCTGGCAACAACCGTTGCTCTTTTGAGGTGATACGCAGTCCTCCGTCATCAAGTACCGTAAACTCCAAATCGGAGACGAAATCCTGATGGGAGCCGAAGTAATCGATAATTCTCTCCTTCTGTTCGCTATATACCATAACAGCATCAAAATGTCGCTTCTTTTTTCCAAAGTCAAACGTACGCGCCCATATGATACATTCCCTACCATATGAGTCTCTGTACGCATAGTTCTCCAGCACAAAAGAAATGTTACGGCCTCGTTCAGGAAACACCATCCGTCTTCCTGTCCCTAACCGGAACAACGGACGGAGAAAGGGAAGCCCCCCTGTTATCTCATCCATTATGCCGTGAGAAATCGCCGCCCTGCCTCCTGTGCTGGTCAGTCCGAATTTCTCCTGTAGCTTCGGATGCAAACGTTTGAAATTTTCGCCCAGCGCCTTTTGGTAAATCGACTTCATCCGATTCGACTCCTTACCTTGTTCTGATACAACGCTTTGTGTCAGGCAAACTACCCTGATTCAATATGGCAACAAGAGAAAAAGAAATCATAAGTACGCTTAAAGTTACAGGGTTAAACGGAGCCGTAAACAAGGAAGAATTACCAAGAAACGCACCTACATCAAGAAAGAGCAGGAGAACAATATTCAATATAAACAATCCTTTACTCCTCCATAACCAGAAAAAACATAAGCCGAACAGTATTTCAAGCATCCCCGCTCCAGTCAAGACGATAGAAGCCCCATTCTCTGGCACAAGCCCTGTTCCCTTCAACAGAGCCAACTCCTCCGGGTTCTTATATAGTAGCTTTGGTACGGCGCCCTGGTATATCCATGTGAAAGCAAGCGTCCATACAATAATACATTGTATAACGCTCCGCAGCAGGGAAAGTTTCGGGTCCATTCCCTGCTCCAGCCATAACCGTAGACGCTCAAAGCTCCAGGCAGTAGCCCAACCCATCAATGGACGAAAAATCAGCGCGTCAAACCATGTGCCAGCCATACCGAACCTTGTCTGATAATCGTATTGTGTAAGGAAACGGCCCCCCCCTTCTTCGGGTATGTATTTCCAATATCCGCTTCCTTTTTTTATGAGAGAAACTGGCTGATCGGTCCAGAATTTCAAAGCCGACGTTCTCTCGCCGGTTTCTTTCACATGGGAACCTACACTTTCTCCTTCTCCGGCAATAGAAAGTCCAAACCCGATCTGCGTTTCGTATAAAAAACGTTGCGGCGATGCTTCATCAGGCCGTGGCATGTATGCAATGCGCGAAAAACGCAAGTCCCATCGCTCATGCTTCTTCGGATCCTGCGTGTATTCCCATAAGGCGTCCGTGTCAGATCGGATAAACGCTTCTACATATATCGGCTTTCTTTTCATGATGTACCCTCTTCTCGCTCTAATTGTTCAAAATACAACCCAGTTTCGCCTCACTTTTTTCCTTATATTAACATGAAAAAAGAGGTTTAACAGTAGCTAACAAGAATTCGGTATGGTTTAACGGCGAGCACAAAACAACCCTCGCTTATGTCCGATAAGCGAGGGTACATTAATCTTTTAAAAGTACTAAGCGAATGTAAGCAAATATTTTTCAGCTAGTTCTGCTGTTTTTTCAGTGAATTCTGTTCCAAATTCTTTGGCCGTATCACTATCATGGCGAGTCCCTAACCAAGCCAACAGCAATAGGCGTCGCAGCATAATAAACGTAGGGATCTCGGATTCTTCTTCCTTTGAAAGGGAACGCACCTTCCGATATCCTTGCAACCACGACGCTACTAAATCAGGTACGTATTCTTTATGCTCAATAAAGCTTACCGCCGCTCCTAAATCATAAAGAAACCAGCCAAATCCGCAATCATCAAAATCGATAACTTTTATTTTCTTTTCCTCAATCAGCAAATTTGCTAGCCGCAAATCTGCATGAATAAGTCCAAATCGTTCTGGCGACTTGCCAAACCGGCCGAGTCTTAAAGAGATCGTATCAGATGCTCTCTGAAATAATTGGGCAAGTCCCGATGTTACATCATACCTATCCTGCCAGCGTCCCCATCTAGGTCGATTGCCAAGCATTGTATCATAATCCCATGTCGCCCTGCATATACTTCTCGAATACTCCCAATTGTTTACTTGTTCATGCAAGAGAGCTGTCACTTCCCCCAGCCTCTCAAATTGAAAAATCAAATTCTTTTCATCCTTATCATCCGGCGCGCTCCCCTGTAAAAAGCTGAACATTACGCAATGAAGCGGGTAAGAGTATCTATCATTTTTCAGTGTCTGCACAAACTTTTTATTTTTTCCGGCTATCGGCTTCGGAACAATAATCGGGGAATTAATCATGATAGATTCTAACCACATGAGCTCTGCTTCTAATTCTTCCTTTGTATGATAACCAGGACGATTTATACGTAAAACTGTCCGTGTCTTTCTCTCCGGATCGACTACTGCAAACGTAGTATTCTCTGAATAATTTAACAGCCGAATATATGAAGAAGGGGAAAGATCATATAATTGTAACGCTCTTTTGGCTAACATATCGGCGAAGACTATATGTTCTTCCTGTGTAAGTTTCTTCGCATTTTGCATAATAAGCCCCCTTATTTAAAAGTAGTAGACAACCATATCAAGCCCCCATATTCCTGTTTATACAGACGATTTATATAAAACTTTTAATGGCTTTTATAGAGCTTCTCGCTTGCTGTATACCGCTCTCCATTCTTGTCAGTAATTCATCGCAAAAGCTCTTATCGCACAGAAGGCCCGGCTTAAACTGAAGAACTCTAGGATCGAGCATCGAATAAATAGCCCATACTCCATTTTCATAAAGTGAGCTCATAACATACCTGGCGCCTTCAGGATGATTGAATACTAGCCCCATCACCAATCCGAGTTGGCGAATGCCCACAAAGAAATCAGGATATTGATGCTGAATCGTTTCCAATCCTTCCCGAAGGTAATTTGCGACAAAATGAGCATTATCGTTTATCTCCGGTCTCTGGCAAATTTCTAATACCTTTAACGCTACAAGGCAACCCAACTCCGATCCGCCAAATGTAGAGATATGAGCAAACCCATCCTCGGATAGCCACTGACCTGCCTTCTCACTTACCACTGTTGCCGCTATCGGATATATTCCGCCGCTCAGTCCTTTAGCGGTGACAAGAATATCAGGATTGATGCCATAATTTTCTATCGCCCACATTTTACCGGTTCTCAACAAGCCGGTTTGCACCTCATCTGCAATATAAAGAGTACCGTACTGTTCGCACAGGCTCTTAACTTGCTTCAAATATCCTTCCTCTGGCATCGGGAATCCGTATGTTGCTGGAATCGTTTCGATAATAACGCAGGCCGCATCCCCTTTTACAAGCGCTTGCTCCATCGCATGGATATCATTGAATGGAACATGCACGAACTCTTCAGGATGTCCTTCGCTTAAGAACGGCTTTGAATATCGCTCATTTCCTAAAGCGACCGCAAGTCCGGTATGGCCATGATATCCGTACCGAATGGAGATAATTTTCTTCCGTTGCGTTGCATGACGCGCACACTTTAGCGCAATATCGATTGCTTCTCCTCCTCCGCTCGCATAGATGGTATAGCGTAACCCGTCCGGTGTCACTTTAGAAAATTCCTCTGCAAGCTTCGCCCGGACAATCGAAGGAAAATGGTGATTGCCAATATCAAAATGTGCAAGTCCTTCTTCAAGCGTATGGATAATCTCTGGATTTCTATGTCCCAAATTGTACGTACCGCCGTTGAGATGCAGATCCATCAGCTTTTTGCCATCTATGTCGTACAAATAGTACCCTTCTCTTTTATCAATAACCAAATCGACGCCTTTCTCTCTCCAATCCTTTGTTTTTGCTGGATTCCACCATGTAACGGATCTTTCGTATACGGTATTCTTATTACGGTCATTTTCAAGTAACATACGAGCACTTCCTCCTCATTCTTTTTTCAAATGATATCCTTCATATGAACAGACATTTTCTCGGTTGGGGGCAATGACTAACCCGAAATCGATTCTTCGTCTGTGCGTTCATGTTGCCCAATTTCCCGTATAGGATTTGCGAATTGTTCCTCAGGCGCATCTGTATTGATACGGTGTCTTGCCCAAGCGTAGTAGTAAACAACAGCCACAACAAAAATAACCAGGCTAATCGCGAAAAATGTAATGTTGGTAAAAAAACTCGAAAATAGCGCGATAACCGCCAAAATAATTGAAACCACCGGTGTAAACGGGTACAAAGGGGTCTTATATGAACGTTCGAGGTTTGGTTCCCTTCTACGAAGCACAATGACCGATACATTCATAGCGATATATGATATTAAAGCGCCGAATGTAGAAATCAAAATCAGATTGTCCGCATCAAACAACGCAACCAGCATTAATCCGATAATTCCTGGAACAATAAGCGCCCAATATGGAGTACGCCGGGTCTCATGCAAATTGGACAGAAACTTTGGCAGATACCCTGCCCGAGACAAAGCGAATATTTGTCTGGAGTAGGCAAGTATCACTCCCGAAAAGCTTGAAATTAAACCGAAAAGCCCGATAGTAGCTAGCACCTGTGCCAGCCAGTAGCTTTTTCCAAAAGCCGTAGAAACGGCATCCGGAAGCGGATCGGAGGCTTTGCTCATCGTTTCCATACCGCCTAAACCAACCGCCACAGTTACGGTTAAAACAGATAAAATAAGCAAGGTGATCATTCCGGACATCAATCCTTTAGGCATATCTTTCTTAGCATCCCGACATTCCTCCGACAGCATCGGCAGCATTTCAATTGCAAGAAAAAGCCACATTGCGTACGGTAAGGCTGACCAGATACCAGATGCCCCATTAGGAATAAGGCGGCCATAATTTTCTCCAAATAAATTGGTAGCCTTAATTTCCGGTAAACCTACAAAATAAAGTAGAACTAGCAGGCTAAGGGCAATAAATACGATAATCATCTCAATCGTGGCGTACTCTTTAATTCCCATGATGTGAACGCCGATAAAAAATGCGTAGAGAACCACCGCAGCCAGTACAGGACTAATAGAAGGAAAAAGAAAGCTGACATAAGCTCCGATTCCAATGGCAATGACAGGTGCAGCAATAAAATATTCTAGTACGACACCAACACCTGTCAGAAATCCTGCGAGTGGCCCTAACGCACGCCGAGCGAATGCATACGGCCCGCCTGCATGAGGCATCATGGTTGATAATTCAGCAATTCCTAAACTCATGGTCATATACATGAGGGCCATTAGCCCGGTAGCAATTAACATCCCAACATAGCCTGAATGATTAATTCCAAAATTCCATCCGAAATAATTTCCTGAGATGACGATTCCTACACCAATGGCCCAGAGATGCAAAGGAGTCAGTGCCTTTTTGAGTTCTTTTCCTTCACTCATGAGATGCCCCCTTATAGATTGTGGTCGGTATGGTGGCGTTGTTACCGTATGCGGTACTTTCCCTTTACTACTCATGCTTGCAACGCTGTATCCATCCTGCTTGATATATCAACCTCCTTCCGCTGTTCATCATTCATCCGCCCCCCTCTCTATATACATCTGATTTGATACATCGAAAAATTCTTGTGGTGAGAGGGAAGAAAAGAAGGAAGGACGGTAGGCGGGAGCGGTCGGAAAAAGACATACTGGCCTTTCTTTTGCTGGAGCGCAGGGCGCATCCACCCTCTTCTCTTTTCCGAATTTCCTCCTTCCAACCACGCTACCCTGTCAAAATATCAAGTGTAATTTATATAGAAAGGCTTTCTTCAAAAGATAAATCATCTTTACTGTCTTTTTATTGTAAGAAACGGAACATTCTGATTTTTATACACGCTATACACAAACAAAGGATAAGGATAACTAACAAAAACAACGCGATTATTAATTTTCCGAATATTGTGTTAAAATCAAATATAGGCTGACTTCATTTGATTTTGGAAGGAGAGATTACTTTGGAAAACCTTATTACAAGAAATGCGTGCCATTACTTTCCTTTTCAACCCGAAATCCAATGCAATTCAGATTATTATATTGAACAAAAGCCTGTACGACATATTCTTAAACAACACGTTGCCTTGTTTTACCAATTCAAGGTAAAACAAGACGGAAAAAGTGCGGTTTCTATCATTCCTGACGGTTCTTTTGATATTTTGTTTTGCTGCAGTTCCAGATACCCTTCTGTGGTGCTATGGACCAATCCCCTTCATCGGCGCATACAGCCGAACTTTAAAAGCGAATGCGAATATTTTGGTGTACGTTTTTTACCTGAACAATCCGTTATCAGATTAACCTATCCGATGAAAGAACTTTTGGACAAACAAATTCCTTTGTATGATGTTATGTCGATAGATTCCTGTATTGCGGAAAAGATAGGAGAGATACGTTCTTTTGCCGAGAGAATCGAAGCGTTTGAAAAAACGCTGGAAAGAACAATGCTAGAACCAACATACAATCAGCGTATCGTTGATTATTCCATTAAAGAAATTTACATATCCAGGGGCGTGATTAATATCGAGCAATTAGCCAGTGACATCGGTTATACCGCCCGTAATTTGCGCAAAAAATTTGAGGAATATATTGGGTTTTCTCCAAAGCAATTCAGTCAAATTGTCAAGTTCCAAAACTCTTTAGGAATGATTCTTACAAT